>JAPOSW010000076.1 GCA_026709505.1 Gammaproteobacteria bacterium
ACAAAACCGCAACAAGCAATCGAAATATCACCGCCCGTGCCGGACTGACCGTCCCGGCAGCCCTGCTTGAGCGCCTAAATCTCGGGGAAATCATCGATCAACGGATGCCCGTCCGGGACAGCAATCGAGGCGATCGACACAGTACGCTCTTCCACACCTTCATGCTGATGCTGCATGAAGGCGCCAAACACCTCGATGACATCGTGCACCTGCGCAAAGACCGGACCTTGATGAAGCTACTGGGATTCCAATCGATTCGCTGGCCAGTCCAACGCGGCCAGAATGAGCGGTAAGCCTGTGAGTTATGCCGACTTGCCTGGACAGGGCCGTTATAAGCTGGATAAGTACGGCACTCTCGAAAATATCGATCTGCCATCCGCAATCACGGACAATCTCGCACCCAGAATTGCCTCGCGGCCCTATCAGGTGAAGGCACTGGAGCGATGGCTCCACTACATCGAAAAGTACAGGGGGCGGCCGCCCAGTCCGCACCTGCTGTTCCACATGGCGACCGGAAGCGGCAAGACAGTGCTGATGGCGGCGCTGATTCTCGACCTGTACAGGCGCGGCTATCGCAACTTCCTGTTCTTCGTGAACTCGACCCAGGTCATCGAGAAGACAAAAGACAACTTTCTCAATCATGCATCCGCCAAATGCCTTTTTGCACCCACTGTACGAGTCGATGGCAGACCCGTGAGCATAAGGGCTTCCGGCACTTTCGGACCGGCTGGAGATGATGCAGTCAGCATCCACTTTACAACTATCCAGGGACTGCATGGACGAATGCAGGATCCACAGGAGAACTCCATGACGCTTGAGGATTTCATTGACCGCAGGGTGGTGATGATCTCGGATGAGGCGCACCATCTGAATGCCGAAACCCAGAGCAGGATGAGCAGTGCCGAGGCCGCAGCGAAAGCCAGCTGGGAGAGCACGGTGACGGGGATCTTCCGTCAGAACAGCGGGAATATGCTCCTGGAGTTCACGGCCACGGTCGATCTGGATCATCCGGCGATCAATGAGAAATACCACGACAAGATAATCTACGACTATCCGCTTCGCCAGTTTCGCGAAGACGGCTATTCCAAGGACATTGAACTGAGGCAGGCCGACCTTTTGCCACGGGACCGAATGATGCAGGCCATGATTCTCAGCCAGTACCGCCGCAAGGTGGCCGCCGCCCATGGGATTCACTGCAAGCCGGTGATTCTGATGAAGTCGAGAAAGATTGCCGAGTCAGCCGGGAACGAGGCAGCATTCCGGGCCATGGTAGACGGCTTGTCCGGACTATCGATACAGGAAGTCAGGGCATCCTCCGGCAATGACGGGACGCTAGTGCGAGCCTTCGACTACATTCTGGACGAACACGGCATGGAAGCAGCCGACTTTGCCCTTGAGCTGCAGGGAGATTTCGGCCCCGACAAAGTGGTCAATGTCAACAGGCCTGAAGACCTGGAAAAGCGGCAGATAGAACTGAACTCCCTGGAGGACGGGTCAAACGAGATACGCGTGATCTTTGCCGTTGACAAGCTGAATGAAGGCTGGGACGTCCTGAACCTGTTCGACATTGTCCGGCTCTATGATACCCGGGACGGCAGGGACAACAAGGTCGGCAGGACGACCATGGCCGAGGCCCAGCTGATCGGTCGCGGGGCCCGGTACTTCCCGTTCACCGACAACGGTCAGCCGGAGATGCCTTCTTCAATGCGCAAGTACGACAGAATGCTTGTGAATCCATTGCGGATACTGGAAGAGATTCACTACCACTGTTCGCACAACCCGAGATACATCCAGGACATAAGGAACGCCCTCCGAAATACCGGGATGCTGGACGACAACTCTCGAACCGCAACCCTGAAGATCAAGGACAGTTTCAAGCGCTCGGAAGTCTACCGGAAAGGACATGTCTGGGTAAACAAAAGGATCAGGAACAACCGGCAGGACGTATCCGGGCTTCAAGCCTACAGGATCAGTTCCGGCTTTGCCTGCCCATCCTTGATGACCGGGAAGATTACCGAGAGTTGTGCCTTTGGAAACGATCCGTCGGAAAGGATGCCGGTCGGGAATGAACCGGTTTCACGCGATTTCCGCGTGGCTGATTTTGGAAGGGCGATCCTGGGGTTTGCCATGGATGCCAGTGACTTTTTTCACTACGGCAAGCTGAAATCCCTTTTTCCGAAACTCGAAAGCGCATCGGAGTTTATCGATTCGAAGGACTGCCTTGGCGGAGTGCGGGTTTCTGTTCGAGGGCTTCCCCAGGACCTTGAGAACCTGTCAGCGCGACAAAAGCTGAGCATCGCGAAATTCGTGCTGCAGCAGATCAGGAGCAGGGTGGAAAGCGAGGCCAGTGCTACAGAGTTTCTGGGGGGAACAGGATTTGTGCCATGCCTTGTCCGTGATCGCTTTACCGACCGAACCCTGAAACTGTCAGGTGTGGGAGAAAACAGCCGGAGCTGGGCTGACAGTGATGTGGATGGACTTGAACACATCGACCTGAACTCCAGGGACTGGCATGTCTATGACGACAATTACGGCACGGACCAGGAAAAGCTGTTTGTCAAATACTTCAACGACCAGGCTGAACGTCTGGGCGAAGTCTATGACGAATTCTACCTGGTGCGGAACGAGAAGGCGGTAAAGCTGTTCTCTTTTGCGAATGGTCAGGCATTTGAGCCGGATTACGTCTTGTTTCTTCGAAAGACAGGAGAAACTGCCAGCACGATGCTCCAGGTGTTCATAGAGCCCAAGGGCAATCACTTGATGGAACATGACCGCTGGAAACAGGACTTTCTGGAAGAAATCGCAGGACGGGGCAGAGTCGAGACAGTCTTCCAGGGTCGGGACTGCTCGGTGTACGGACTTCCCTTCTTCAATGATTCCGGAAACGGCAAGCGAAGATTCAGGGAAGCATTTGAAAGGTTCCTAAAGTAAGCGTCAATTGCTGCCGATATAGCTGCCGTGTGCTTTGCGGGCATGCATTTAGCCTGATCCAGTCCTGTTTCCGGTATTTCCCAACAGGCCTCTCATTCCGTCCCGGCAAAAAAGCAACATTCAATGCTGGTCTTAAAACCGCGGTTCACGAAGCACGGGAGGGCAGGTGCATGGCGTGTAGAAAACCATTGTGGTTCCGGATATGACCGGCTTTTCATTGGACAAAACTTACGCTTGACGTATAGAAGATTTTTCAATATCCTTGAGTACCATGATCTAGGGTTATCGGGATAAACGAACCGAAGCATTCGCAAGAGGCGAACCTGTTCGAGCTTTTCAGGGTTTCCGCCGACAGGCTGAAAAGCGTCTGGAAATTCTGGATGCGGTGAAATCGACCGATGAGCTGATTGCGTTGCCGAGCAATCGTTTTGAAGCACTGGGTGGGGACAGGGCCGGCCAGTTCAGCATACGCATCAACCGGCAATGGCGTATCTGCTTCAAATGGTCTGATGACGGTCCCGAAGACGTAGAAATTGTTGACTACCACTAGGAATGCCCAATGACGAGTAGAATGCCGATCCATCCAGGCACAATCCTCATGGATGAACTGGACGAAATGGGCATCAGCGCCGCAGAGCTTGCCCGGCAGCTCAAGGTGCTCGAAAACCGCATGTCCGAGATCCTGCGCGGGCATCGCGGCATTACGGCAGACACGGCTCTGCGGCTCGGCCGCTGGTTCGGAACCTCTGCCGACTTCTGGATGAACCTGCAGAAAAGCTATGAACTGCGCAGGGCGGAGCAGGAATCCGGCGCAGAGATCGAACAGATACAGCCACGCACAGCCCTGGCAGGATAGGGCACAACTGGACAGAAACACATGTCCTGTTCAGCCTGACAGGGGTTTTACTCCAGACATTGATGTAGCAACATGACTACATCCTAACCGGAGACACATCATGGTCATTACCACTCTGTCCAGCCGTGAATTCAATCAGAAACCCTCCGAAGTAAAAACAGCTGCTACTTCTGGTCTGATAATGAAAACGATAATCCGGATCAGCGTATCCAAGAGCTGGCGAAGGAAGTCGCCGTACTGAGGGCAGACATGAACACGAAACAGGCAGGCAGTCCGGAATGTGCTATCATTCCGGTTCCTGCGACAACTCCTTTTTAATGATCCGGAGAAAGCCATGAAACGACTAATGAGATTCACCCCCCCCCCCTCGTAAATTAAC
>JAPOSW010000044.1 GCA_026709505.1 Gammaproteobacteria bacterium
CCGCCTGTAGCGTAGAATTTGCGGACGCGGGTTCGATCCCCGCCACCTCCACCAACACATCACCGTATGAGCTGTCTTCTTTACAAGCCATGTAAAGAAGACATGCCCAATATAGGGTGAGCGTATTACTCCTTTCACTGTGATGGATGAACAGAAGCGGGTTGGGCAGGATTCGGCAGTGTTTACCGCGCACCATGTCGATCATTTCGATCAAAAAGTTGCCCTTGAACGGCAATAAGTTCCGTTTTTGACGAAAAGCCCTGAACACTCACTTGATCCAGGCTAAAGGTGTGCCAGATTATTAATAACGCTAGAGGGTACTGATGACCGGAGTGCGTTCACGCATTGTAAATCGCTCCAGTCTGCTCCGATCACCAACGTATGATGTGCCTGTTTCAGATACCTTGCAGCTGCACTTCACTCTACAATGAGTATCAATGGCTCTGATACAGCCTTCTCACCACCTCTGTGGAAGATACATCGCATAATATAGTGGCATTACGATATTCGTTTGCTCTAACGCTGACGTGCCTCGTGTCCCAGTGAGCTTGAACGTCTTGCTGGGAGCGCATTTCTCGATGTAGGATTGCAGGGATTTGGCTCGGGTTCGTTTTCCGCTCTTGACTTCTATTGGCACAATCTCGCCTTTATCGTTTGCAATAATAAATTCGACCTCTGCGCGAGCATCATTCCAGGAGTAGCCAGGGTCAAGACCGATAGCGGCAAGTTCCTGCTGCACAAAGTTTTCGGCAATGTAGCCTTTGTACTCATAGCTCTTCTGCCTGATTTCTCTATATCCGGTGCCGAGCATATGATTAAGCAACCCCACATCGAATAGGAACAGTTTAACCATGTTCTTTTTCCTGTAGGCTGCAAGAGGTGTTCTGGGCATCCCTTCGATTGGAAAGTTGGCGAGGGCAAGGCGGCAACAGATTAGCCAGTGGATCGCGTTTTCGAAATCGCTATAGCGTGATTTACGTCTGTAGACATCTTTGAATTTGAAGCGATTTACCGATTGGTCCATCACGGCAGAAAGCTGTGTCGGGATGCTGGCAAATACGGACTCAATCAGGAGTGCATCGACTTGTCCAGAATACTTGCCAAAATCCCTGCGATAACCCTCCAGCAGGTTCGAATGAATTTCACAGACTTTCTCCACCCCTTCCAGGATGCTGGTGGTTTTGTATCGATACCAAGTAGCAACGGCCTCCGGCATTCCACCGGTAAAGTAATAGTCGGTAAGCCGGTCCAGTAACTTGGTATGAGCTACAGCTGAATGGGCCTGCTCTTCAAAGGCCTTGATCAATGCTGATTCTTCCGATGCGTAGAGGAACTCCCGGTACGTCATTGGACGCAAATTATGTTGTTCGACTTTTCCAACAGGGAAAGTGTTCAGCAACCCTACATTAGAACCGCTGGCAGCCACAAAATAGGTGGGTGCTTTCTCGGCGAAATACTTTAGCGATGTAGCGGCACGCTCGCATTCACCGATTTCGTCCAGAATCAATAAATCTGTCTCTGGATGAAATCGCTGACCAGTCATAAGCTCAATATTCATCAAGATATCATGTGGTGCCAAGGAATTATCAAAGGCCTCCTTGAATTCTGGATTCTCCAAAAAGTCGAGACGTAAGGTAGTGGCAAACTCCTTGCCAAAGAGGTTTTGCAGAAGGTATGTCTTTCCGGTTTGTCGTGCGCCATCGATGAGTATGGGTTTGCGCTGATTTTTGTTTTTCCATGCAATCAATGACTTTAATAAAGTACGCTTCATGTCTTGTCTCATCGAACGTTTAAATTAAAAAGTATATCTCTTTTACCTTTTCCGCTAATTAATGAAAATAAATACATTTATATGCGCATAAAATATAATATTTTATCTATTATATGCGCAATTAGTTACGCTTTCGAATTCCTTTGCGATGTAATGAGCCCTAAGTGAGATTCTGCATGATCATTTTCATGCGATATCCAGCCTTGAACTGCTTGCCCAGACAAGGCGATACGCCAGTGAAACACGGGTGTTCACAATTTGTTGGGTTTCGATCCAAAAATCGACCGTAACTTCGGATAGCAATTTATTTTCTACCCATACCGGAGTCCAGAATCTCTTCCAAAGTGCTGCAAAAAATGCCTGCAGAAAAATGGATAGAGATACCCCGTTAGAACTTAGGGGGGGGGGGCAGTGCTTGTGACAGTATGGTGGCGGGTGACACCAGCGAGTGTTTACGGACGGCCTGCGCGTAGGATTAGTTCGAACTGTAACTGGCATTCCACCCACATCGTAGCTGCTTAACAACTTTTTTGAAATGTAAGCAGCAGATAAAGAAAATGTTTTCAACAAATAATGTTGCTTTGCGTTAGAGAGGCGATAATGAGCAAAAATAAGAAAGATCAATCCAAAGAGGCCTGTCCCAAAAACGATCTGCCTATAGAGAATTGGTACTATACAGGAGAGAATTATCAAATTACCGATGAAGGTTATATTGTCCGGCATCCGTTGAACTGGGGTCAAAAGCGACCTAATTCCTCCTCAAAATCTCCAGAATGACACTTGAGTCACTGGCTTGTGTTATCCCAGTATTCGACTTGGTGTAGTAGGGTGTAGTTTCTCCACCATTGACAAAGACCGGCTCATTCACGAACTTATATCCGCTGATCACTCCAATTACCTGATCTGGTTTGTCAGCGCGAATCACGCCCCCCCCCCCCTGAGAATCCAGGATTATTGTGTCCATCAAGGTATATTGTGCTGTCTTCAAAAGCTGAGACAATTGCCTTCTTCACAAATGGAACTGGAAACCCTGCGTTGATACCTTTGTCGCCGGTCGCGAAGTTGAAGGGATATCCGAGAAAGCAGACATTTTCGCTGAGAATCATTCTATCGGTTGTTATCTCAAGATCATGGGCATATCCAAAAGAAACCATGGGAGCCAAAACAGTAACACCCATATCATGATTTGCATGACCAGTTAATTTAACATCCTATGTCTTCCAGCTTCTCTCATGATAGATGGATACGGAATCCTCATCCTTGATTTCCCGAACAATGTGGCGAGCGGTCACAAGATAAAACTTGCCGTTGATGGTCACGGTGAAACAGGTTCCCGTACTATTCTGAACGAAAATAGAATGTTCTTTGCAGGATGTTTGTTGTGACAGGCATTACCGAGGAATTTGGTGTTGGTTAGCTTTAGATATTGGATTCCCCAATAATCCATTTGTAATAACGGTAACGTTCAATTATCACAGGACTACGTTACTGTTGAATTGACCAGCAACTCGCAATAGCCACGACTACCCTACGCCTGTATCACTATCGAACAAGTTCACAGCAGGAGGTGAATTTTGTGCTCGAATAGCAGAGAGCCAAATCGTCGACATTGAAGTGAAATCGACAAGCAGGGCCAAAAGGATTTTCGAAATCTGAAGACCCTGCAATCGGAACTCAAGCCATCTTTCGAATGCGGATTTGTCGTCTACCCGGGAAAGGATTCTGTCCCGTTCGGAAGTCGGCTGTATTCGTTGCCACTGGCATCACTTTGAAGACAGATCCTGTATCTCAAAATCAAGCTGGCCTTCCTTTAGCTTGACTATAACCTTGCCGCCTTTCCGAGCCAGTTTCCCGAACAGCAGCTGATCAACAATCGCTTCCTTGATTTCTCTCTGGATCACTCTCGCCATCGGTCTTGCACCCATGGCCTTGTCATAGCCCTTGTCGGCGAGCCAGCGAACCGCATCGTCCTCAACCAGCAGGCTGATGTTTCGGTCTTCAAGCTGGTGCTCCAGTTCCATCAGGAATTTCTTGACCACATGGATGATCGTTTTCTCATCCAGTCCGTTGAAGTGGATCGTCTTGTCAAGACGATTTCGGAACTCAGGGCTGAATAATTTCTTGATCGCACCCAGATCATCCTTGGTATTGTCCTGCTCAACAAACCCCATTGACTCGCGTGCGGATTGCTCTGCACCGGCATTGGTAGTCATTACCATAATCACATTGCGAAAATCCGATTTTCGGCCATTGTTGTCGGTCAGGGCACCATAGTCCATGACTTGCAGCAGAATATTGAACACGTCAGAGTGTGCTTTTTCAATCTCATCCAGCAATACCACGGCATGCGGGTGCTTGTTGATGGCATCGGTCATCAGACCGCCCTGGTCAAATCCAACATATCCCGGCGGTGCGCCAATCAATCGGGACACCGTGTGCCGCTCCATGTATTCAGACATGTCAAAGCGAATGAATTCGATTCCAAGAACATTCGCCAATTGCTTGGTCACCTCGGTTTTTCCAACCCCTGTCGGCCCCGTGAACAGGAATGAAGCAATGGGCCGATCAGTATTGCCCATGCCCGCTCTCGACATCTTGATGGCTGAGGAGAGCGCATTAATGGCCTCATCCTGACCGAAGACCACCAGCTTGAGGTTTCGCTCAAGGTATTTCAGCGATTTCAAGTCGGAAGTCGAAACATGCTTGGGCGGAATCCGAGCAATGCTCGAGATCATGGCTTCAATCTCCTTAACTCCAATCGTCTTCTTCCTTGACTTCGGTGTAATCAGCCTGGTTTTGGCACCTGCCTCGTCAATCACGTCAATCGCCGTATCGGGCAAATGCCGATCCGACAGATAGCGGGCCGACAGGCTCACCGCCGCACGCAAAGCCTGATGTGAATACTTCACGTTGTGGTGATCCTCGAAACGGCTCTTGAGACCCCTCAATATCTCAACTGCCTCGTCTTGCGAAGGCTCGGTAATGTCGATTTTCTGAAATCTTCTGGACAGGGCGCGATCCTTTTCGAAAATCCCTCGATACTCCTTGTATGTGGTAGATCCGATGCACTTCAGTTCGCCGGATGCCAGCATCGGCTTCAGCAGATTCGAAGCATCCAGGGTTCCGCCGGATACTGCACCGGCACCAATAATGGTATGAATCTCGTCAATAAACAATACTGAATCCGACTCATTGCTCATCTCGGCCAGCACTCCTTTAAGGCGTTCCTCAAAATCTCCGCGATATTTTGTTCCGGCCAGGAGAGCCCCCATGTCAAGCGAATAAATCGTGGACTTGGACAGCACGTCCGGTACGTCGCCATTCACGATGTTGCGTGCCAATCCTTCGGCAATCGCAGTCTTGCCAACCCCTGCTTCGCCCACATACAGCGGATTGTTCTTTCTCCTTCGGCACAATATCTGGATGGTGCGTTCAACTTCATGCTCACGACCGATCAGCGGATCAATTCGCCCCTCTTTCGCCGATTCATTGAGGTTGATCGTATACAGATCAAGAGGTGTTGAACTGGACTCCTGCCCATCCGCCTGCTTGTCGTCAGTTTCAGGGGGCGGCAATTGCTCGGCACCGGGCTTTTTGGCAATACGGTGAGAAATAAAGTTGACCACGTCAAACCGGGTGATGTCCTGCTGGCTCAGGAAATAGACCGCAAAGGAATCCTTCTCGCCAAATACCGAAACCAGGACATTATTGCCCTTGACTTCCTTGTTGCCCGAATTTTGAACATGGATGATCGCCCTTTGCAGTACCCTCTGAAAACCCAGGCCCAACTGGGGATTTGCATCTGTTTCCTCGATATTGGCAGGCACCTCGGTCCGCAAAAAATGCATCAGGCTTTCCTTGAGCTTCACGATGTTTCCACCACAGGCTACCAGCGTATCGCGCGTTTCCTTGTCATCCAGCAAGGCATACAGCAGATGCTCAACGGTCACTACATCATGGCGCTCCTTCCGGGCGAGAGATACGGCCTGGGTCAGGGTCGATTCCAGTTGTTCGGAAAGCATTGCCTATTCCCTCTCCATTGTGCATTTCAGGGGGTGATTTTCGCGGTGTGCCAGCCGCATGATCAGGTTAACCTTGGTTTCGGCAATCTCGCGGGGGTATACACCGCACAAGCCAATGCCCTTGGTATGGACTTCAAGCATGATTTTCTGAGCCAGCGATTGGTTCATTCCGAATATATGCATCAATAATTCAACCACAAACTCCATGGGCGTGTAGTCGTCATTCAACAGCAGCACCTTGTACATTGAAGGTCGTTTTGGCTTGGTTCTGGACTCCTCGACAACCAAGCCGGTTCCAGGATCGTGCCGATCCGGGCTTTGACCGCTGCTCGCAAGCCATTTAGACGAATAAATACAATCAAGGCCAGACATCGGAGATATCGTCGGATGGATGTTGCAGACTGAATTCCAAAATTTTGTTGTTGTGCCCCAAGATAACTCCTGAGGCACTACTTTTAGTTTTTTCCTGTGCTTTTTAGTGCATTGTAAATCCTCATCAGTATTTTAATGTCGGTGCAGAGTATGCTTTTTAGCACTTTGTATATCGCTTTCTGCATTGGAGTCAGTTCTTTGCCTTGCTCTATACATGCTTCAATATAGATGATGTAAAATACACTTGTCACCAATAAAGCTATGTAGAGCGGCGCCGGTATTGCTTTGGCCGGTATTGCTTTGGCCGGTATTGCTTTGGCCGGTATTGCTTTGATCATTTGAAAAATCCTCTTCTTTTGTTGAGTTTCTCAAGTTGCTTCTTGAGTTAGGCGTTCTCTTTTTCCAGTTGTTCGCGTTTCGCGTTCGTATGCATGGTAGTGTCCTAAAACGATCCGCCGCCGCATCCGCCACAGGAACCACTCCCTCCAACGGATTGGAATACATTGTTGAATACGAACGTGGTATTGATGCCATCGTCAACATAATCCACCTCGGCACCGCCCAGGAAACTCAGCGCAACCGGGTCCACAACCAGCTTGAAGCCGTCTTCTCCCTGCATAATGCTGTCGCGCACCTCGGCCTTCTCGGCAAAGGTCATGCCGTAGTTCATGCCCGAGCAACCGCCGCCCGTCACGTAAATCCTGACCGCTTCGGCTTCGCCCTTGGTATCCTGAATCAGGCCTGTAATCTTTTCTCTTGCAGACCGGGTAACCTGCAAATCTTCATCGTGAAGTAATTGGTCAAACTCACTCATTGAACTGCCTCAAAATATATCGACCAGCGCCAAATTAGCATCGATTGGAATGTAAAATAATGGGAATTAACAAGCCGGCATTTACAACAAGCCGGTCATCACAATATGGTTCCATTTTAACGATTCACAACCAAAATGTGAATCTTCAAGAATGGATGAAACAAACCCAAGCATCACATTCACCCGGAGCAGGAACATGCCGCGAACAGTCCAATGCGTATTTCTCAATCAGGAGCTAGAAGGCCTGGAAAAGCCGCCTTATCCGGGTGAACTCGGGATGCGAATCTACAACAGCATATCGCAGCAGGCATGGCAGCAATGGCTTGAGCGGTCGGTGATGATTATCAACGAATACCAGTTAAACTCGGCAAATCCCGAACATCAGGACCTCATTGAAAAACACTTGACAGGATTTTTGTTCAATGAAGGCGAGGGCGGCAGTGCGCCGCAAGGCTACAATCCGCACTGACAGACCGAAAACCGGCCATGCCGCACTTGATCCCGCCATCCATTGCCGGCACCCGGACAATCAATGCTGCGAATCGCATGAAAGGCGCTTTGCCCCCGTAAACAACCGGAAGAAATTCTCTGTCGTTTGTTCCGCCAGCTCTTCCAGCGAGACTTCCTTCAAGCCCGCTACGCATTCGGCAGTATGCACGACAAAGGAAGGCTCATTGGTTTTCCCCCGAAAAGGAACCGGGGCCAGATACGGAGCATCGGTCTCGACCAGAATCCGGTCCATGGGCGCTTTTCTTGCAACTTCTCGCAATGGTTCGGCGTTTTTGAACGTGACAATCCCTGAAAACGAGATGTAGAAACCGATATCCAGGGCACGCTTCGCTGTTTCCCAGTCTTCGGAAAAACAATGCATGACTCCGCCACAGGAGTCTGCACCAAAGCTCTCGAGAATGTCCATGGTGTCTTGCCTGGCCTCTCGAGTGTGAATAATGAGCGGCTTGCTGACCGATTTTGCCGCCTCGACATGCCTTTTGAACCGCTCTCTTTGCCAGGTCAAGTCACCTTCGCTTCTGAAGTAATCCAGTCCCGTCTCGCCAACTGCAACCACATTTTCATTCTCGGCCAGGTCGATCAACTCTTCCGTCGAGGGCTCGCGGCAATCCTGATAGTTGGGATGCACTCCCACTGATGAAAATATCCGATCGTGGCTGACCGCCAGTTCGGCGATCTGGGGGTAATCCTCGAGGCAAACCGATACGCAGAGCATGTAGTCGACATGATTGCTGTGCGCTCTTCGAAGGACTCCAGCCAAGTCGTCGGCCAGAGGGTCAAAGTTGATATGGCAATGTGAATCAACCAGCTGCATTGAAATAACTCTTGTCCATCAAGAAGAGGAAACTTGCGAAAAGCGGATTTTATCACCTGGACATGATTATTCACTGAACGGTCTGCTGGATCGACAGAAAGAGAGTATCCAGCGCCAGCTCCTCGTTCAGGCTGCCCCGGGCAATGCGTCGATAGCCGCATAAACGGTCATAGACCTGAAACAGCTTCTCGCCCGAGAACCTTTCAGGCATCAAGTCCTGCTCAGCGCTGGCATGCCACCAGGGAATCTTGCCGGCAGTCTTCCAGCGAATCATGTCCATGACAAACCCCTGCAGCCATTTGATCACTTCCTCAAAATCCAGCTTGTTCAATGAGCTCGACACCTGATAGGGAGAAGCTGTTCTTCGACACACTCCGACCAGCCCCTTGAGCAAGTCCTTTTGAGTCTGCAGCAGCCCGGTCTCGCAAATTTCCCTTGCCCTGAAAGGAGCGCCATCAGTCAATTCAAGCGCCAAATCGATATCTTCGGATGCTGTCTGGCCTTCAAGCCAGGTCCGGGCTTGCTCATGGCTGGGTGCTGGCAGATGAATCCGGACACAGCGACTCAGCACAGTAGGCGGCAATCTGGAGGGCTCCGACGATAGGAGAATGAGCAACGAATCCTCAGGCGGCTCTTCCAGCAGCTTCAGCAAGGCATTCGCGGCATTGATGTTTAACCGGTCCGCCGGGAGAATCAAGCCTACCTTGCGTCGCGCAATATGCGGCCTCTGCATGAAATTTTCGATCAGTGCGCGAATATGGTCAATGGGAATGACTTTCCTGAGTTGAGACTTTTTTTCCCTGACTGACTCATCCTGATAACGATAACTGTATTGACCAATCGTTCCGATCCTGCCTTGAACGGACTCGACCTCGTTGCAGACCACATGAAAGTCGGGATGGGTACCCGCAGAAAACAGCCGGCAATTCTGGCATTCACCACACCAGGTGTTTCGCTGCGGATCGATGTCGCTGCAAAGGACGTATTGCGCCATTGCAAGACAAAATTCGCGCAATCCATGCCCCGCAGGCGCAGTAACAATCTGGCCGTGGTGCAGATTTTCAAGGGAAGCCGTAAAGCTTTCCCAGTTTGCCTGCTGCCAGGATAGCATTTCAGGCACGGCCATGCTCTCTCTCGACAAGCGAACCCAGAATTTCCAAAATTGCCTGCTTTACGCAGCCAGTCTCGGCAGAAGCATCGACAATCCGGATTCGCTCGGGATGTTGCCTGGCTCGCTCAAGATAGGCTTCACGGACTGTATTCTTGAACTTCTGGTCTTGAAGCTCAAATCGGTCCGTGGACTGTTGCCTGGCTTTCGTGCGAGCAAGCGATATTTCAACCGGCAAATCCAGAAGCAGGGTCAGGTCGGGCACCAAGCCATTCAAGACCCAATTCTCAAGAAACCGGATTCTGTCCATCGAGACTCCTCTGCCACCGCCCTGATAAGCATAGGTTGCATCAATGAACCGGTCAATCACCACCCAGGTGCCACTCTCCATGGCCGGGGAAATCAGTTTTTGAAGATGTTCCATGCGCGCCGAAAACAGCAGCAGCAGTTCAGTCTCTGCATGCATGGCAAGGTCCACGCGACGAATCAGGATCTCCCTGAGCGCCTCGCCCATCTCGGTTCCACCCGGTTCTCGCGTTCGGACAACCGGAATATTCTGCTCTTCAAGATAGGTGCAGATGTGGTGGATATGCGTGGTCTTCCCTGAACCGTCAATCCCTTCAACTGTGATCAGCTGGCCACGATGCACTGGACTATCTCCGCAACTGGTACTTTCGAACAGCCGCATTATGCTCGGCTAAAGTAGACGAGAACTTGTGGCTTCCATCTCCCTTTGCTACAAAGTAATAGGCTTTCGTCTGCAAGGGTCTGGCAGCCGCCATGAGTGCACCTTCTCCCGGAAGTGAAATTGGAGTTGGGGGCAATCCCCCTCGTGTATAAGTATTGTAAGGGTTGTCGGCTCTCAAATGCTTACGGGTTATGTTTCCCGTGAATTGATCACCCAGCCCGTAAATCACCGTAGGATCGGCCTGCAGCCGCATGCCCTTGACCAGCCGGTTGTTGAACACGCCGGATATTTCAGCTTCTTCACTCTTGAGCAAACTCTCCTTTTCAATGATCGAGGCCATGATCAATAACTCATGGCGGTCTTCAAGCTGCAGGCTGTCGGTACGGTTCGCCCAGGCACGATCCAGATGCTGCTGCATCTCCTGAAAGGCAATCCTGTATATGTCAAGGTCGGTCTCGCCCTTGTGGTAGAAATAAGTATCCGGATAGAACTGCCCTTCCGGATGCAGGTCCGGCTGAGCGATTTCGGCCATAATCTGCCGATCTTCCCATCCGCTTGTAATGCTCCGCAAGGGTTCTGCATTGGCTAGTTCATCTCTCATCTGACGAAAAGTCCAGCCTTCGAGGACAGTGACTCGATACTGAATCTTGCGGTCGCCACTCGATAAAATGCGAATCAGCTCGCCAATGGTTATGGATTCTTCAAGGCTGTATTCACCGAACTGGATATTGTTGCCCAGCTCATGATATCTGGCATAGAGCAAGTATGGCCAGGACTTGTCAATGCGCTTTTCTTCTTCAAAACGCCTGACGATGCTGGAGAGGGTCTCTCCTCTGGCGACAAGCAGCACATCCCCTTCGTCAAACTGGATAGCATCGGCCGTGGTTGCATCGTAATCCAGCCAAACGCCAGCCCCTGTTGCGACAGCAACTGCCAGAAGTCCAAAAGCCGCCTGTTTGAGTCTCTTCAAGGCGAACTGCAGGCCAGACTGAATCGGCAATCATTCACGTCTCAAACCCGGCCAAACACGAGTGATCCATTGGTTCCTCCAAAACCGAATGAATTGCTGAGCGCGACCCTGATTTTGGCAGATCTTGCCTGACCCGGCACATAGTCCAAATCGCACTCCGGGTCGGGGTCTTCCAGATTGATTGTGGGCGGAATGGCCTGGCTGAAAATCGACATCACAGTCATCACCGCCTCTACCCCGCCAGCTGCGCCAAGCAAGTGGCCAATCATTGATTTATTCGAACTGATTGCAATGCCGTTTGAGCGATCCTTGAAACTCGTCTTGACAGCCAGAGTCTCCGCAATATCCCCAAGCGGGGTTGAGGTTCCATGAGCATTCAGGTAGTCAACGTCCTCGGGATTCACTCCGGCATTCTGCATTGCACTGTTCATGCATCTTGATGCCCCTTCGCCGCCCGGAGACGGGCCGGTCATGTGGTAGGCATCGCCACTCAATCCGAATCCCAGCAACTCGGCATAGATACGTGCACCACGAGCGCGTGCATGCTCATATTCCTCCAGTACCATGACGCCGGCTCCTTCGCCAATCACGAATCCATCCCGGTCCCGGTCCCAGGGTCGCGAAGCAAGGGCGGGCTCGGCATTACGCGTGCTCAATGCCTTGGCCGAAGCAAAACCTGCTACGGATGTCGGGGTGATTGGCGCTTCAGCACCCCCGGCAACCATGACGTCGGCATCGCCATACTCAATCAGCCTGGAAGCTTCGCCAATGGAATGGGTGCCGGTCGTACAAGCAGTTACCGTGCAGAGATTGGGCCCCCGCAAACCACACATGATCGAGAGATTCCCGGAGATCATGTTGATGATCGTCATCGGAATGTAAAACGGCGAGACCCGCCTTGAATTCTTTTCGGCAAATTGTCCGGCGGTAACCTCAATGGTCTTGATGCCGCCGATCCCTGATCCGATGTTCACCCCTGCCCGGTCCACATCAATTTTCGATACGTCAATGCCGGAATCCTCGATTGCCCATTTTCCACAGACAATGCCGAACTGCATGAACCGGTCCATTTTGCGGACATCCTTTGGTGACAGTTCGCACAAGGGATCAAAGTCATTCACCTGGCCTGCAAACGTGCAGGGAAAGCCGGTCGCATCGAACTGGGAAATGCTGTGAATCCCGTTTTTGCCATTGACCATGGCCTGCCAGGACTCGTCGAGCCCAATCCCGACAGGCGTGATCGCACTCATGCCGGTTACGACGACTCTTCTTTTCTGGGGCATGACAATTTCTGGCTAGCCGGATTGAAAACAGACAGTTGAACCGGTTTTGCTGTCCTGAGACAATCAATCTCCAGAGCGCACAAGTGCCGGCGTGAAGGATCAGGCATTTCCGTGCCTGATGATTATCCGCCGGGCTGTCGTGACTTTCGGAACCGGACTTCCCTATGCAAAGGCCGAATGCTGCCATCCATCATGATCAGCGACAGACCCGGATACCTGGTCTGTCCGTTGACTGGGACCGGCAATCGGAGATGGGAATTAAGTGTTGTTCTTGATGTAGTCGATCGCATCCTGAACCTTGACGATGCTTTCGGCCTTTTCGTCGGGTATTTCAGAGTCGAATTCCTCTTCGAGGGCCATAACCAGTTCAACCGTATCCAGTGAATCAGCGCCCAGATCGTCGACAAATGACGCATCAGGAGTGACCTGATCTTCACTTACACCGAGTTGTTCAATAACAACCTTTATGACTCGCTCTTCAATAGTGCTCATCAGAGTAACCCTCCTAAATTTGAGTATGAACGAATGAAAAATATTCGGGAACGCTGTCGCGACTCCCTGACTGGCGGCCATGGACAGCCTTTTCATCCGGTAATTGTAAACAATTGAACACAATACTGTTCAACAAATTTCGCTTTTCCCTTGATTGACGCGCTAGAGTGTTGTGGCGATTTGCAAGGGAAGTGCGCATTATGCCGAAAAACACGGTCTAGTGCACCACATTGTGTACATGCTTTCACAGGCCGAAAAACGATGGGGCTCCCGGTTCATTTGGCTGAGGCGGCTGTCCGGACAGAATCTGCCGCGCACGTACCTCGTTATCAAAGTTCATCCGGCTGCGGGTATGGACAAATTGTTCAGGATAAAGTTTTTCGAATTCGTCCCGGTATCCATCGTCAATAATCACAAACCGTTCAATTTCCGGGTGCGCATCCAGATATTCCTTGACTTCACCCGCCCGTGAATGTTCCGGCGCCTTATCCCTCCATTTCCTGTTGTCTGTCTTGTCCTTGACATAGTAATGGAGCCCGTGGATGCGAAAATAGGCCTTGAGCGCTTCCACGGATTTGCCGCGACGCCAATCCGAGCTGACCACGATCTTTGCCTCGAGGTCCTCGCAAATGCTGCGAATCCGTTCCACCGCGCCAATATCCCAGTCGAAGCATATACAGCCAAGATCGAATCTGTCCAGTTCGAGATACAGGTCATCATCATATTTTTCAGCAAGCGTTTTCAGCAGTTCATGCAAATCGTGATCGAAACGCTTTTGACTGGAGTAAGGCTGCAATACCCCGTCAATATCCAGAAAAATCACCGCCGGGGCTTCTGATTCCTGCTTCACTTGAATTTTGCTCTCAACTCTAGTTCAGATGTTTATGCCCGTTTGCATCATCAGGCCAGAGCTGAATTCGCAACTCTCACGACAAGTACATTCCGCCATTAACATGCAGTGTCTGCCCGGTAATGTAATCTCCGGATCCTCCCACAAGGAACATGACAGCTTGAGCAATGTCTTCAGGTTCGCCCAGTCGATTGAGCGGAATATGCTCCAGTATTTCAGAACGTTGCCGCTCAGTCAGAACGCTTGTCATGTCGGTCATTATGAACCCCGGCGCAATGGCATTCACGGTGATGCCGCGAGGCGCAGCCTCCTTGGCCAGTGATTTTGTGAATCCTACAATTCCAGCCTTGGTGGCCGCGTAGTTGGACTGGCCCGGATTGCCAATTGCCCCGATGACGGAAGAGATATTCACGATTCTTCCAAACCGCGCCTTCATCATCCCTCGCAAGACTGCCTTGGCCGTCCGGAACATGGAGGTCAGATTAACCTCTATCAGGTCAGTCCATTCATCATCTTTCATTCGGACCAGTAGACTGTCACGGGTAATCCCCGCATTATTCACCAGTATCAGGGGGGCTTCGAATTCCTTGTTTATGGCATCAATCAATTCCACAATACTGTTCTGGTCACGCACATCAAGCACCCGGCCCCGTCCATTCAGGTTTTCGGATTCAAAAGCGCTGCTGATCTTGTCCGCGCCATCAGCAGTAGTGGCCGTGCCATAAACGATACCACCATGCCGGGCCAGGCTTAATGCAACCGCTTTTCCGATCCCGCGGCTTGCCCCAGTCACCAGGCAAACCCGATCCCTAATGTTCTCGGACATATTCTCAACGTGCCTCACTGTCACATCTTGATCATTGCGGACCCCCAGGTGAAGCCTCCTCCAAAACCCTCGATCAATACAAAATTGCCAGGCTTGATTCGGCTTCCCCGGACTCCTTCATCCAGTGCAAGCGGCACTGAAGCCGCCGAAGTATTCCCGTGCTTCTCGACGGTCATGATTACCTTGCTTTCGGATAATCCCAGGCGCTTGCCAATGGCGCCGATAATCCTGCTATTAGCCTGATGCGGAACCAGCCAATCGATCTGGTCCAGGGTCATGCTGTTGGCATCCAGGGTTTCCTTGACAATGTCGCTCATGGCAGTGACGGCCCAGCGAAAGACCTCGCCCCCCTCCATCGTCACATATGCGCCGCCATCCTGCAATTTCTGATAGTTTCGCGACACGCCGGTTGGAACGCACAGCAAGTCCTTGAACCGGCCATCGCTGTGCAAATGCGTCGACAAGATGCCCGGCTCAGAACTCGGCTCGAGAATGACCGCACCAGCGCCGTCACCGAACAGCACGCAGGTTTGCCGGTCGCTCCAGTCCAGAATGCGGGAAAAGGTTTCTGCGCCGACCACCAGTGCGCATTTTGCGCTGTGGGTACGAATGAACTTGTCGGCCACATCAACTGCAAACAGAAAACCGGCACATACTGCCTGCACATCGAAAGCCGGCGGACCAGCCACGCCCAGCCTTTCCTGCAACAGACATGCCGTGCTCGGAAAAACCACGTCCGGCGTTGACGTAGCAACCACAATAAGGTCAATGTCAGCACAGGTTTTTCCGGCGGCCTGAATTGCCTTGACGGATGCTTTTTCAGCGAGATCGCAGGTGAACTCGTCATCCGCGACGATTCTGCGCTCCCTGATGCCGGAACGGGCAGTTATCCAGGCATCACTGGTATCGACCATTGTTTCGAGTTCGGCGTTGGTCACAATCCTTTCCGGCAGATAGCCGCCGGTGCCGGTTATTCTTGAGTAGAGCATGATGTAACTCCCGGAGATTCACGATCAGCTTGCGCGGCTGATACGCTTTCCCGAATCGTTTCGGTTTCCATTCTGGCCGCGATGCGCTGGCTAATTCTCTCCACAAGCCCGCTCCCTGCAGATTTCACTGCATATTCGATCGCACAGCCAAAGCCCACGGTGTCTGTACCGCCATGTGATTTCACGACCACGGCATTCAACCCCATCAGGGTTGCTCCGTTATATCTTCTGTGATCAAGTCTGCTCTTGACGGCATTCAAGGTTGGTCTGGAAACCAGTGCCGAGAGTTTATTGAATGCTGAACTCGTGAATTCCTGCTTGATGACCGACATGATGAACTGGGCGACGCCTTCCGAAGCCTTGAGTGCAACATTGCCGAGCACCCCATCACAAACAATGAGATCAGTATCGCCCATGAATATGTGATCCGCTTCGACATAGCCGACATAGTTCAAGGAACTGTTCTTGAATAATTCCGCCGCCGCCTTGATGGCTTCATCGCCCTTGCCCTCTTCCACTCCGATATTGAGGAGCCCGACCGTTGGACTGCTTCGTCCCTCATAGCTTTCGATCAACTGCGAACCCATGATGCCGAACTGGAACAGGATTTCCGGAGAGACATCGACATTTGCACCAAGATCGAGCACGTAGGCGGATCCTGAAATCCTCGGCAAAATGCCGCATATAGCCGGACGATCAATGCCGCGAATGGTTCCCAAAACAAATTTTGCGGTTCCCATCAGGGCGCCGGTATTGCCCGCGCTCACGCAGGCATCGGCAATGCCGTCCTTCACCAGATTGACGGCAACGCGCATGGAGGAGTCTTTTTTCTTGCGGATTGAGAACGCAGGGGGATCATCCATGGCTACGATCTCGGATGCGGACTGAACGCTAATCCGGTCCCTGTTGGCACATCTGTGTTGATCCAGCCTTTCGCGGATTTGCGCCTCGCGTCCGACCAGAATCAATTTGACCTGCAGATGCGAGTCGACCACATTAACTGAAGCGGGAATGGTGACTTCCAATCCATGGTCGCCCCCCATGGCGTCAATCGCGATCGTGATCATTTAGGCATCGATGGGACCAGAGGCCGCGACTGATCGGCGAGCTGGCAGTTAATCTACCAATTTGGAGGGGGCTATTCTTTCTCCTCGGTAGTACCCTTCTCGAGTAACGTGATGACGCCTGTGCAGCTCACCTGTTGTATTATCAAAGGATAACGTGGATGATTTAACCCCATCATGGGATCTTCGCATTCCTCTTTTCGAGGGGGTCTTTCGATTTTGCTGAACAGCCATATCTCAGTTTCTGATAGCGAAATGAGTCGTTACGCGCGTGCCCATCACTGGCATGCAGACAATGCATGATGGATTCACTCAATCTGCGGGAGAACTCAGTTGTTGTTGAATACAGGATTAATGATACCTGTCGTACTGCCGAATTTTCGATCCTGAACAGTGCGTTGTAGTATAAACTGTTTTGGAAATCGCGTCAAAACTCGGGCTTTGTCGCTTGGCCGCATATATCCTTATGTTTTTTGTATTTTTTTTCATGAATCAGTCAATGTATTTTCTTTGTCCATGAGTCGTCCTGTTCAGAATATAGACATCTCGGTCATGCCAACCTATCTGGAGGACCAATCCTCTCCCGATGACAACCACTACGTGTTTGCGTATACGGTAAACATTGTGAATCGTGGCGACCGACCGGCAAAACTGCTGACCCGGCACTGGATTATCACGGATGCAAATGGCAAGGTCGAGGAAGTCAAGGGGCCTGGCGTGGTTGGGGAATTTCCGAATTTGCGGCCCGGAGAAAGCTTCGAATATACCTCGGGCACGATTATCCAGACCCCTCTGGGTTCCATGACCGGGAGCTATCAGATGTGCGACGATGAAGGAAACAAGTTTGACGCGGCAATTCCAGCGTTCACCCTCTCGGCCGGGGTGGTTCTGCACTAGACGGATAGCAAGCTGCCGTCTTGCTGATCAAGCGTGCAGCGGATGAATGTTCACAATGCGTTTTTTGCATATGCCTTTTCGCCCATGATCCAGGTTTCCCGGACCGCACGATCATCACCCAACATCTGCAGCACGAACAATCGCTCCATTACCGAAGAGGCATTCTGGAGTCTCAAGCGAATCAGGTCGGTTGGCGCATAGTCAAGAATGATGAAGTCGGCTTCCTTGCCTGTCTCAAAATTGCCGATATGACGATCGAGGTCCAGTGCTCTAGCACCACCCAGAGTGCTCATGTACAGCGAACGCAGTGGCGACAAGTTGTACTGCTGAAGCTGCTGAACCTTGTAGGCCTGATTGATCGTGCGCAGCATCGAGAAGGAATCCCCTCCTGCAACATCCGTGCCCATGCCCACCCTGATGCCATGCAAGTCTGCCTGTTCGAGACTGAACATTCCGCTGCCAATAAACAGGTTGGAAGCCGGGCAATGCGCAACACTGGAATCCGTTTCCTTCAGTCTTTGCCATTCACGGTCCCCAAGGTGGATGCCATGTGCAAAAACAGATCTTCGACCCAGTAATGAATAACGGTCATAGACATCCAGATAATCCCGGCAGTCCGGGAAAAATTCACTGACCAGGTCACACTCCTCAGGATTCTCGGCAAGGTGGGTCTGGAAATGGATATCCGGAAACTCGCTGACTAGCCGACCGGCTGATGCCAGCTGCTCTGGGGTAGATGTAATCGCAAATCGAGGTGTGACGGCATAGCCGAGACGTCCCTTGCCGTGCCATTTTTCAATCAGGTCCCGGCTTTGTGCATATCCCGAGACTGCGGTATCGGTCAAGCCTGGCGGAGCGTTGCGGTCCATCATGACTTTGCCGCAGACCATGCGTGTATTCAGGCGGTTGGCCTCCTCAAAGAATGCGTCGACTGATTGCGGGTGTACTGTTGCAAAGACCATGGCACTGGTGGTTCCGTTTCTAAGCAGCTCCCGGATGAAGAATTCAGCCATGAATCTGCATTTTTCGGGATCGGCGAATGCCATCTCTGCCGGGAAGGTGTAGTGCTCAAGCCATTCGATCAGTCTCGTACCATAGCTGGCGATGACCTCTGTCTGGGGATAGTGGATGTGCGTGTCAATGAAGCCAGGCAGAATGAGCCCATGCTCATGCTTGATGATTGGTACATCCTGAGGAAGCTGTCTAGATAGATGATCTTCATCGCCACAGTTCACGATGTACCCGTCTTCAATGAGCAATAGCCCATTTTCAAAGTGCTCCCATGCGCCATCGCTATCCAGTAAAGGATCTTCCAGACAGTGCAGAATTTGCCCTTGGTGAGCAGTCAATGCCATGGCGACATCCGTTCAGTTGAATCGTTGATCGAGGGAGTTTTCAAGGATACGTGATGGATTGTTTGATATATTGGCACTGAATGATACAGGGTTATCCGCTCACATAACGCTAAATCAACCGGAACAATGCAACAAGGATATCTTGAGCAACATGTCTGCATTTACATGCCATATGGAATTCGTGCTATAGAATACTCGCAAAGTCGATGCTAGCCTGCAACCGGCAATCCGGTTCTTTGGAGGCTAGAGGACATGGAATCTGTCCGGTATGACAATCAAAAACATGCATGGATGCCGTGGAATTTCGCTGTCTCCAGACGCATCGTGCAACTGGTTATTTTCATGAAGCTAACGAAATTGAATAATCTTGATCCTGCCGAGGCTGCACAGGTGTTTGTAAAGTGCTGCACAGCTTCGGCCTGGGTTCGAGAAATGATCGAACGACGGCCTTTTGATTCGCTTCCGGCTCTCAAGCAACAAGCGTCTGATGTCTGGGAAACCATGCAAGCGGATGATCTGCTGGAGGCGTTTGCCGGCCATCCCAAAATCGGCGATTTATCCTCTCTCAAGGAAAAATTCCATAATACAGTCGCCAGCGCCTCGAGGGAGCAGTCCGGAGTTGAATCTGCTTCTGATGCGGCACTTGAAGAACTTGCCCGATACAACGGGGATTACGAAGACAAGTTCGGCTTCATATTTATCGTGTTTGCCAGCGGCAAGTCGGCCGTGGAAATGCTGGACATTATAAAGGCCAGAATCCATAATGGGGTTTCTGAGGAAATGCTGATTGCAGCGGGCGAGCAGTTGAAAATTACCCAGCTGCGACTCGACCGCCTGATTGACCCGAATGATTGAAGTCCAACTGCGCCCAGTCCATGAATAGAATTACTATCCATATTCTCAATACCTCCAGGGGAAAGCCTGCTGCAAATATTGACGTCCAATTGCTGGTGCAGCGGGAAGCTGCCTGGAAAATGCTCGGCAAGGAGCGAACCGACACAGACGGCCGTGCAGGGTTTGTTCCTGCTGAAGCCAATGGCGAGCTTCAGGCAGGAAACTACAAGATCACATTCTTTACCGAACAGTACTTCAAGGAGCAGGAAATCGATACGTTCTACCCTTGGGTTGAAATAGCATTCAAGCTGCCGGAAAAGGCCGGGCATTACCACATCCCTCTTTTGATTAGCCCTTTTGGCTTTACCACCTACCGTGGCAGTTGATGAAATCATTCATTCCTGACTGCAGTTTTTCTGCCGGCAAAGCCTGACAAACTATCCTCGGAGATATGCTTGTCGTGGTATATTCCGCCATGTGATGGGCCGTTCTCCAGAGTTCCGTTTTCTCTGGACAGCTTGCCCCATTGGTTTGTGAGGATGCATATGCCGACCCGCGATTTCCTGCCTTTAGAATCCCTTGATTCGGTATTCCTTCCCATTGAAAAGGCTTCCGGATTACCCAATCAATGCTATACAGACACTGCATTGTTTGATTTCGAAAGAAATCGGGTAATGGCCCGAAACTGGGTTGCGATTGCCTTTGAGCATGCCCTTCAGGCCAACTCGGTTCACCCCATTGACTTCATGGGCATCCCCATTTTGCTAGCCCGCTCCAAGCATGGTCAAATTCGGGTCTTTCACAATGTCTGCAGCCACAGGGGCATGCGCCTGGTCTCCGAGCCAAGAAAAATCTCTGGCCTGATAACCTGCCAATACCATGCATGGACTTATTCTGCCGACGGAGACCTTGTCGCAACACCTAACATAGGCGGTATCGGTATCAATACCCTCTCGAATTTTGAATGCTCCGGCAAGGGGTTAAAGGAAATTCGTTCACATATCTGGATGGGCGTGATCTTCATCAACCTTGATGGACAGGCACCAGCATTTGAGCAGGCTCAGAAACCTGCCATTCAAAGAACTCAAGAACTGATTGGTCAATCGGGCGAGAGAGAGATGAGAGCTTCCCAGGAAGATCGAATTGACATGGTGATTAACTGCAACTGGAAACTTGTCGCCGAAAACTATCTGGAAGCCTACCATCTCCCCGTGATTCACCCTGCACTGAACCGTTATTCCCCGCTGAAGGATCATCATTGCAGGATCTACGGGCAGAATATGGCCGGACAATGGACCACGACCTTCAATCCCACACTCAGCGACGGGAACCACTTGCCCCTATTCTCCGATTGGAATCCTGAAACGCTGATGATTGGCGAATACCCGGTCATTTACCCCAATCTGCTCATGGGGATTCAGGCAAACCATGTATTTCTGGGTATCCTGCATCCACTGGATGTTGATCAAACTCGCGAAGAATTCCAGATTTTCTACTGCGAAGACGAGTCACTCGACAAACCTTACGAGAAAGTTCGCGCCGAAAACCTGTTGGCATGGTCAAGGGTGTTTCAGGAGGATGTCGAGCCCTGCGAGCGGATGCAGGCTGGACGGCAATCACCCGGCTATACCGGTGGATCATTTTCTCCAGCGCTGGATGTCTGTGCTCATCATTTTCATCAGTGGATTGCCAGTCATTACCGTCCAGCATCAGAGAACGTCAGCAATGAACCGGAATTTCATCAAGATGCGGGTGCTAATGGGGCTAGGCAGCACTGAACCGAATCGAAGTGGCATCTAGGCTGGACTTTCTTGCCCATCTCCATAGCGATATCACCTGATCGATAGACGGGTCCAGGCCCAATTCCGCATAAGTCAAATAGCCTGAAATTCCTTGATCGGACATGGTGCGTTGCTGGTGTCTAGCCGGGGTGTTTCAAGCGTTACACAAAAAACAGAAGCTTTGCCTTACAAATTTAAGCAAGGAATATAATAAACCGCAAGTTAACCACCACACGTCATTCATCATGCCTTTTGCTACCATAACCAGCAAGGGACAGATAACTATCCCGAAAAGCATACGACAGCAACTAGCATTGGACTCTGGCGACCGTATCCTGTTTGCAGTAGACGAGAATGGTGCGGTAAGCTTTGAGCCGGCCACCAAAGATTATTACCGAATTGAGGGGCATAGTGCCAAAACCCGAAAAGCCTGTCTCTGTCAAGGATATGAAATCAGCGGTAAAATCAGCAGCGCTGGACAGGGCTGGGCATCCATGAAGGGTTTGGATACCAATGTGCTGCTCCGGTATCTGGCAAGGGATGATGTTGAGCAAACCAAGTTTGCAGCACGATTCCTAGTGTGCTGATTCACTAATTCGTTTGCAGCATGTTTTCAATGACCCCAAGATTCCGCCCGCACTTTTTCTCCATGCAAACGGCCTGGCATTCACAGCGCATGGCATTCTCCCCCAAAGAAACTGCAATATGCAGGCTATCGCGGGGCCTTGATTTACTGTAAACGAATTTCCGAAGCATGACACTAGAGGCATCCTGTACCACTGATAACCTAGGTCATATAGGGCATATCACGTTATGTGAATTGGCATGGGTATTGGAGGTTAAGTATAAACAGGGGGGGAGGGGTACAGAAATTTCGGCTATCATTGAAAAGCTGCAGCAGATAAAGGCGTTGAAAGTAGCGGAGCCAGATGTAGTGTGGCGTGCATTGAATGATTACAAAACTTCTAATGCTGATTTCCCAGACCATCTTGTTGCAAGAGCGAACGAAAATGCCGGCTGCGAGTACACGGTTACTTTCGATAAACACGCTTCAAAACAGCTCGGATTTGCATACCTGGCGTTCTCGAATGATTGAAATATTCATTTTCTATTTGGGGTTAAAGCGCAACCACGGTTTCCAGTCGTGGCCAGCTGACATGTGAAATCAAAATCTCCGTAGCGGAAATGCGCAAGCAGGCTATTCGTGCCAGCCTCAAAGAAATTGGATATCGCATCATGCTTTTCGACAACTTGAGCCATCTTACTGAGAATCATGGCCTTTATGATACCGAGAAGACCGACATGCATGAAGCTCCTATCGAACCTGTAGACCTTGCTTCTCCGGATTAACATCCGTTCGTGAAGAACAGTGCCTCGTCTCGCAAGCTCTGGTGGCGCTGTTCCGGCACCCGGTGCAAAAGGGTTGGTCAGTGGATTCACAAGAGGTTATAGGAAGTTTAGCAAGTTTATTGATTCCATCCATAAACTTTCTATAATCAAGGTGGAGTGCCTTGTGAGTGGAGCAATGACCGTAGTCATTCAGCTATGGCAAGTCATTTTCTCCAGTGCTGGAAGTCTGTGCCCATCATTTTCATCAAGCAGTTTGCCCGTCATTATCGCGCGAAACCAAAAAATGCTAGCAACGAACCGGAATTTCAACAAAATTCGGTTAGTGGGGCTATGCAATAATGATTACTTCCAACAATTTGATTGGGAACTGCATTTGGTTGCTTAGCCAAATAGGGTAGAAACGACTATCGTACATCCTCACCAATAGCAACGAACAGGTCGGCAAGGTCATGCGAGAACCCCGCATCGGTGCGGGTACTGCCGATGAGGTCGACGATGGTCTCGAAGGTGCGCAACGGACGGCCCCGCCAGTTCTGCGTGATGTGACAGAACAGCCGGTACCCGGCGGAAAGTGGCTGACATGCACCTGCACCCCAGTGTCATTGGCAAGCTCCTGGAGCTCCTGCTTCCACACCCGCGAGCGGTACCCGTTGCTCCCTCCGGCATCGGCGGTGATGAACAGCTCGCGGGCTTCCGGATAGCGGCTCCGGCCCATCTCCTCCCATCACCGCCGTAGGGAATCACCCTGCCCTGCACATCCCGGGGAAAGTCGTGAACCAGCGCATCGCCCCCATACCCGAGGGCCCGGGATTCCGATACCGGACAGATGACAGGTTAGTTCTTATCAGGACCCTTGGAGGGGCAGTCAATCCACTTGAGAAATTTGGCAACCAATCCTTAACTCGATTGAGATGGATTTCTAGTCGGTATGCCCTTATGTTAGAATTCTGAAAACCCCTCTTAGTATTTGTCCAATGCAATACTGCGAAATTGCACCGCCTCTTCCTACCTTTAAGCGATGGTACGCCATGCACCGGAAATATCCAGGATGTTCTACGTTGAGATCTTTGGAGTATGAAAGGCTACAAGCGACCAATATCTTTGGTCAGGTGCTTGATGTGGGTGGGGGCGAGCAGTCAAACACCAACATGCTTTTGTCTAAAGCTGATAGAGTCGATTCAATCAACATTTCACCTGAAATGAAACCGACATACTTAGTGACCATGGATGCTCCATTTCCGGTAGAGAACAACATTTACGATGTTGTGGTATGTCTCAATACTCTCGAACATGTATTTGATACAACTTCCATGTTACTTGAAATTCACCGGGTACTGAAGACAGGCAGCACCCTATATATTACTGTACCGTTTATCTTTCGGATTCACGCAAGCCCCGACGATTACTTTCGTGCCACCCCCAGCTGGTGGAAAGAAACATTAAACTCAGTCGGATTTTCCCGCACTGAGTTATCGCCGCTAGTATGGGGGCGTTACACAACCGCTGCAGAAATTTGCAATTATGGCTTTCTACCAAAAGCTGCAACAAAGCAGTGCGCCTACCTCAAGGATATTGTGTACTCTCGTCTAATGTTTCGTGGTATTGACACCTATGATGGCAGGCGAGGAGAACGGATTTGTTCTGTCTCATTAGGCTGGTTCATTTCCTCCACTAAATGAGTTAAGGACACCTATAATCAGCAATCTTTCGCTGGTTGAAGATATGGGCGAAAAAGCCACACTCTTGAAACTCGACTCTCTTATCTATCGAAAGCTTTGCACACGAAATCTATTGTGCTGCCCCGTCCTTCAGTCATTTCGTTGTTTATGGATTTGTCTGGGCCAGCTGGAAGACAAGGAAACATGTCTACGTTCTGATACAGCAATCTTGGACAAATGACGCACTCCCATACGCAATTGACTTAGAAAGCGACGAATGCGATGAGAGATAGTGGAACGAAGCACCAGATTTTCTTCCTGAGTCTGGAGAGTCTGGGGGGGGGGTGAATTAATTGGTGGAATCATGCTATAAGTCTTGCACTGATCCATTTGAATTGCGAGCGCAGGAGTTGCCTGCCATATCTCCATTTCATAGGCTGCACAAATAACCGCATCTGCCAAGCCAGGTCGTGCGGACGCACGTTTAAGCAGTTTTCGAGCACCGGATGGCCAAAGAACATAGGCACCAGCACCGGTTCGGTCTTGGTAGAGGCGTCGTAATGGTAGATTTGGATGATGACGACCGATTAGTTTCTTGCGATTTCGTACTTCAAGAGTGACGTGATCAAAACCAGATTCTGATTCAAGCTTATCAAGAAGCCGCGGTACGTCAGTGGATAGCATCGCATCATCTTCGATAATCAGATGAGGGATACCCGAATTCTCGACTCTTTTCCATGCCTTGCAATGGGATTCCAGTATTGCTATCTCCATAGATTTCATAGATCGCTCCCAATGTTGCCAATGCATATGATCAGGTGGTCGACTCAATGTATGTGGCGTAACTGCCTCCAACCGCTCCCAGTCGAGTCCAAGACTTTCCATCTGTGTGTGCTGAAAAGACATTCGGGCGGTCTCTTCGGCAATGTTGATGATGATTACTCGCATGTTTCTTACCGAGAAGAATGGCAGTGTCCAAGATTTCCTGAAAACAGTTCCAGATACTGATTGACGATTCGTTCTTTGCCAAACCTGTTTTCAAGATCTCGATACCCTCCATCAACCACTGTATGAACAAGAGGTGTATATTTTAGAAGATTAATCGCATTGACAAAACCATCAAGATCATCAATATCGACTAGCAGTCCGTTAGACTCGTTAACCATATACCAGAGAGGCCCCTCGCTTCTGGTAGCGACGACGGGCACCTTGGCACGCCATGCTTCAAGGACTACGTTGCCTAAGGGTTCATGACGAGAAGGCATGGCAAAAACATCCGTTGACGCAATGTAATGAATGGGATCTCGAACCCATCCTGTAAATCGCACACGATCCGAGATTGCCAAATTATTGGCAAGGCGTTCCAAGTTTTTTGACTCGTCCCCGTCACCGATGAGCCAAAGCCACGCATCCGGGATTTCAGCAACTGTACGGATGAGCAAATCAAAACCCTTTCTCGGAACGAATCGCCCCGCACCTGAAATCAGAAATACATTATCAGGAGTATCTAGATAGCTCCGGTTTATAGGATCAGTCAGGATGTCAGGCGGGAAGTTGGTTATGGTCTGCACCGGTTTGTCCCAACCCAGGAATTTGCAGTGACTGCTGATACCGGGCATGTTCCCGACCAAAACATCACATGAAGAAAAATGTTTCAGGTTTGCAGGAAAATCTCCGAGCCTAGTCAGTTTCAAGGCATTCGGCCAGTTCGGAATAGCCCGAGCAGCTCTTGGCATCCAGGCCATTATGGCATCTGGGTTCCATTCTCGAACCAAACGGTAGAGATTCCAGTCTAGCATCAAGCTGGAGAACGAGAGACGACGATAATTATTCTCGATTATTTCACCAAGATCATTAATTTCACTACGCCACTTGCGACGAGGTCGAATAACAAAACGCTGTTCCACATTTCTTTCTCCAAGCGCTTGGGCCAGACTGACAAAAAACCGTTCCGCACCTCCATCCTTGCCAAAGTGAATATGCAGTACTTTGATGGGCATCGTCATCGTATAGCCCTATGCCAGTGTAGCAATGCTGTATAGCGAATTTGATAGAGTAGACTGCGAATTCCTCGAAGCATTCTCATGTGGAATCGGGTCGGTTTTGCGGCACGACGCTCCTCTCCGACAGTTCCGGTCACTGCTTGCTGGTTTCCTATGGTCACCGGTGGCGGTAACACCAGCTCTACCTTCAAATCCTTTTCCCAAAAAAATTTGTGATCTTCGTCAACTGGACGAAAAAAGGGGATGGAACAGTCGAGAAGCCTCTGGGCAGTTGATTTCCTGAGACCATATCCAATGGCGCATGTTGGCACCCTATAGGGTTTTACGATAATATGATCTGATCCCAGCGGGCGGCGAGTTATGTATTTTGGGTTGGTATTCAGACTGAAGAGTTTTACCATGTCCCAGCTACCGGGTCCTTCCGACAGAAGCCCCAACAATGTTCCCAGGTCATCGGATGCCTGAAAGTCATCTTCAAATATGAAGCCGCCTTGAAAATCGCCTTGTGCAATTTTCTTCCAGGCTTCAATATGACTAAGATAGCATCCAATTTCCGATGCCACAAGAGGGCTTCGTGCGTGATAACTGTTGGTTTTTGCATCGTATGCATTTTTGATCTCCTTCTCCAATAACATCTTGCCATCTACAGCGTTGATTCGTTCAAACTGGATGCCCAAACTGACAAATTGTGCCTTGCTGTTGCGAAGCCGCTCAGTGTTTTCGGCCATATTTATGAGATAGGCTGGCCACATATTCTATCGATGCTTGTTACGATAGAGGGTCGTAATACGACTGAGGTTGGCTTGGCAGAGGCGGAAGCCGTGGTCATGTAGCATCAGGTTTGTTTCAACGAATGTATGGGCCCTCTTTTTACCCCTTTCGAATCCGCAATCTACCGTAACCCAGTCAACCATGCTCAGGGATTGTGTAGAACCTTGAAGAACCTCCGGCTCTGCTCCTTCAGCCTCAATTTTCAAGATGATGGTTCCTGATACGCCAGACAAATCCAATACATCATCCAATTTTGTTGCCTGAACCATAGTTCGATGTGTTTCCCCTTCAATTTCCAATATCGAACTATCGGCTGATTCAGGTTTTGAAAAAAACGGGACAGTTGTCGTTTTATTCCATAATGCCAATCGGTGGGTTTTCGATTTTCCAGAAAAATTGTTTATGTCGCAACATCTCGCTTCCAGTGCTTCAGGTTCGAAGGCGACATATCGAAGACCATTATCACGAGCCCAAATTCCCAACTCGCCAATATTTGCTCCGCAATCAATGAATGCCCCTCCCGGAACAATTTCGAATGTGTCAAGATGATAATCCCAGGCCAGATTGCTTATGCGTTGCTTTATGCCTCGTTTGAAAAAGTTTCCACGTTCTAGACGACAGAAATAAATTGAGCATTCTCCATCATCAGCGATCATCAAGGGATGTTCTTGTGCCATGGAAACACTGTGTTTTTTTCCACGTACCCTGCCCATCATATTCGAAACGCCGAAATAAAATTGATTTTTCATTGGGCAGACTATGCAAAATTTTCCGATCAGGCGATTTCAGACTACTCAAGGAGGGATTTTATAGAGGTTGGAACCAGAATTGCCAAGGTATAATGATTTCGTATAAACATGTATCCAGAATAACACCCCGTTCCTTTGTCCCAGTATATCAAATATGTACAACCTGTTTCAATATCATGCTACCAGTTCGTATTATCAATCTTGAAACCTCGACCGAAAGGCGTTTGTACATGCAAGAGCAAATGGCTGCTATGGGACTGGATTACAGAATTGTTACGGCCGTGGACGGCAATCTCCTTTCCCGGGATGAAGTTGACGAAATCTGCCGTGCAAATGCCATGCTCCTGCGTCGGGGCAGCCACCTTAGCCTAGGAGAAGTCGGCTGTGCATTCAGCCATATCCGGCTCTACCGAGAAATTCTCGATGATGATGTCGAGGCCATGGTGATTCTTGAGGACGATGCACGGATAGACAAGAGGATCTTGCTGGCAATCGAACAATACCGTCACTTTCCGGAAGACTGGGATATCGTATTTCTGGGCTGCAGAATACGCGCTACATCCCTGAATACGGTGCGGCAGCTTCCCGGAAAGATCAGCCTGAAACAGCCAGGGGGTTTCGGACATGTCCGCCTGACAACCGGCTATATAGTGAGCCTTCAGGGTGCCGGCAGGCTTTTGAGGTTGACTCGGGACCTGCATAAGCCCATCGACCACTATACGGGAAATTACAGGTTGCTGAACACGTATATCGTTGATCCCGCACTTGTACTTCCGGCGGGCTTCCCAAGCACGATCGGATACCAGGAAAAGAAGGAGAAGGAAATCGGATTGTGGCTCAAGGTCTGCCCCTGGCTGAAACACTGTCCGGGAACACTGGAACTTCTTGGCAGAAGGGGTCCGCTCCGCGGTACTTTGCGGGTCGGTGTTGCCCTTCGATACCAGGTCGGTAGATTGTTGTATGCATGCAATCTGCTGGGTCGCCGGGGCCAATGAACTACTCAATACAAGGTTTGAAGGTAACAACTTGAATTTAACTGTTCACCACTATTCATCTTATCTCACACTATCAATGGGCGAGTAGTTACATCCAAAGGTAAAATACGATAGGGGTGACCTTAGTTTTCCAAAAAGCCAATCAGGTCACTTCTTGCGATAGACACAGTTGCTGAATTATCAAGCGGATGAACGAACAGCAGGTCATGTCCCAGTAATCCCTCATCAATGTAGAACTGGACCTCACTGTCGCGATCATTCAAGAGAGCGAATGGGCTGACTGAACCCGGAAGCACGCCCAGATAACGCATCAATCTATCAGGACTGCAAAACGAAAACCGCCGAGCACCCAGCGCCTGAGCCACATCGTCAAGGGTAATCTTGCGGCTTTCATGCAAAGTAAGCAGCCACATTCTGCCCTTCTTGTTTTTCAGAAATAAATTTTCCTAATTACCACTAATCATAAGCCGAGTTTCAGGAGTTTTTCCGGCATGGGCGGC
>JAPOSW010000125.1 GCA_026709505.1 Gammaproteobacteria bacterium
CCCCACTGGACGGCTTAGGGTGGGGGCGAAGGGGCGGTTTACGAGCCTTGCGCGAGGCTTGCGGCACCAGACCACGCCGGAAACCCCACAGATCACAGCCCTTCAATGGTAAGGCCGCGGGAAAGACTTAGGCCGCCTATCGCTATGGCAGTAAGTCCATAACCCTCCTGTTCATATTTTTTGTAATTCAATACTTCATCAGATCTGCTATTTATTGTGTAAATGTGAAGATGATCGAAAATGGCAAATAATTCTTTTTTCACATCTCTCCAATCAGCGCTACAACTCTTGTAATCACCGCTAAACCTTTCCTTCAATGCTCGCATATACTCGTTATGGTCGGCAACAGCATCAGGCATCTTGTAGTTGGCTTTGACCGCTTCACGCATTTTCTTCAAATAGACGCTGATTAAATTTCTGACTGATTGTTGAACTACTACAAAGCGTGAAACATTTATCATCATTGAACAATGTTTGTTCACATGACCACGAAGATTTCGAATCGCCCTGGCAACTATAAATTGATCAATTGCCCGGTACAGGCTAGGCGGCAAATCTGGAATTTCATAGTAGTTTTTATGAGCCTGTGGTAGATAGTTCTCGCAATCAGTTATTGGTTCCAGAATTGCATCAGCACCGTCATCTTCATCAACAAAAACTCTTTCCGGCCCGAAATAGGTGGATGGTGGGTCTAAGCAATAGATAAAATCACGAGGAAATAATTCTTTATGAACTTCTTCATCACCGTATGATTCAGGATTGATAAAAATATTTGCGAACGGGGTAGCGGTGTAACCCACGTAACATGATTTCGCAAAGAGCCTCAGTATCTTACGAATCATTGCATTAGTCCGCGTGGGATCAATGTCCTCCCTGTTAGTGTTTATTGAGGCATGATCTGCTTCATCATCGATCATCAGCATCGGCACATCAGAGATTCTGCCATGACCTTGTGCGTTCATGTCCCTTAACCAGTTGTAGAGAGAATCCAAGGTCCGCACATTCTTTTTTATAACGAGTATAATCGGCTTCGTGAAATCATTGATTTGCCAGCCACTTTGTGCTGCTGTGTTTTTGTTGAAATCCTGGTGTATGTTTGTCAGGGTGGCCGGATGCGGGTAGTCTTTATTGGCGCCGACTCCAACATTGGTATGATTGCCCGGTTCGCTCGAACGCCCCACAAAACCCTCATCGACGCGTTCCTGTGTCTGTTTTCTGAGATTATTGTGTATGCCCGCAATAATGATGATGAACTTGTAGCCTGCATCTGCTGCCTTCGCGATAACACCCATGTAGTTAGCGGTTTTACCTGACTGGACATGGCCTATAACGAGACCGCGACGGTCCCAGTCCCCCTCATTATTCGGGTCTTGGAGATGACCCAGAATCCTGGCCGAAACGTCACTGAGAGATTGAATAACCGGCGGCGCCCAACCCTCTCCTTTAAGGTAGTCTTCATAGGCATTCGAGTAAATCGAATGGATGTCTTCACGTTTGGAAACCCACTTGTCATCATGCGGGGTTTCTACATCTACCAGAGATATTCCCGCCCCCATTTGAGTATCAACAGCGGTTAAGGCTTCTGTGATAACAGGTTCCAGGTTGGTCTTAAATTCGTATATGTCAGCGAGTTTCTGTGCAGTTTCTTCAACTCCATTTCTTGTAGGGGTTCCTGTCTGTCTGGAAATCCAAGAAATCAGCAGGTTCACAAATTGTTTTTCATCTGCTACCGGATTTGATTTCATATCAATTTCTCCTTAATAAACCGCTCAACCATGTCTGAATGAGCTTCAAAAAATCGTGTGGAATTTATTACTTCGCGGAAATTTTCTGCATTAATGTTCTTTCCATCGAAAAGAATATCTTTTAATGCTTCAAGCTTATCAATTACTTCATCCTCGGTAACCTGGGACTGTCGAACATCCTTCAGATCAGTGGCACAATCCGAATAAATCATTTCTATGGGGAGCGATGCTACGATTGCTTGAAGAAGAATATCAAGGCTGCCTCGTGATCCATCTTCAAGATTGGCTTCCACAGCCGCCACAAGCGGGTGTTTTCTGTTCAAAGAATACCTGATTTGACCCTGGTCGGCATAGCGTTCCCAAACCGGAGTTTTGATTTCATCAAATAACTTTTTCCCTCGTCCTCGATGAACAGTGGTGCTTCTGTCCGATATTTTACCTATAACCTGCTTCAAGCGATTTCGAACCTGAAGTGGAGGGCTTGCTCGTGACTTCTTGATGTCGATTGTCCAAGATTCGTCAAGCCTGGTGGGAAAATCTATCTGAACACGTGCCAGCTTGGTATTTTCCCCTTTTGGTATCAGCCTGAACCAGTCGCCCCAGGCCATCAGCCGTCCGTCCCTGTAAATGTAAGCCCCCTGGTTTGATATAAAATCACTACGGCTCTGATAGTAGTCATACTCGGTCGCTGACAGTTTGCCGTGGTGAGGCAAAATATACGGTTGCATCTTTACACGGGCTCCGTCAATCCGAATGATTTCCTCGGGGAGCCTTTGAGTTGCTGAATTGCTACGACAAAATGGGTCACAGGCTTCCAGATTATGACCATTAACAGAGACAGACAGTTTTTTTCTGCCTCGTATCTCACCTGAAAGATACCGGTGAAACACAAGGGAGAGATGTTTTCCGAGGGCATCAAGTTTTTCATTGATGACCTCATGTTGCTCAGGGCCAGTCACGTCTTCAAGAAGTCGATCCAGGTCTCTCCAAAGTATTAAGGTTCCGTTCTTACCAAGCATCTCAACGAAAGGTAGTTGCCTGGCCTCCTCATTGTCCAGAACTGAAATCAACCAGTCATCCCTTTCATCGATAAGATTGAGATCCCATTCTGCTGAATGCAGAACATTATTTTGGGCGCTCACGACAGTGAGGCGCCTGCACTGTGACAAAGATGCGGTCTTGAGACCCAGGCCGAATCTGCCCAAATCGCCAGGTAATCGTTGCTCAGCAGGGCCAGACGAGCCGTAACGCATTGCTTCAATAAGCTCGTCGGCATCCATACCTTTTCCGTTATCGATGACTGCAAGGACCGGGCTTTGCTGCGTCAGGTCACAAAAGATACGGGCCTCGGTCGCCTCCGCTGAAATACTGTTATCCAGTAAATCTGCAACAGCGGTCTCAAGCGAATATCCCAAGTCGCGCATTGACGCGGAAAGTGTGGATGCGCTCGGCGGCAGTCTTTTTTCTTGTATCAATACAGTTCCCCATCCGGCAACGGCATAGCTGCCAGCTCAAACAGCTTTTTGTCATCCTGTGACTTCGGACTCAAGAAGTATATCCGTGCATTCGCCCCTCGGCATAACGCCACCATCGGCAAGATAGACCGAATCATCCTGGTGATCCGATCCGTCGTTATCGATGAGAATGATCCGGCGGATACTGCCATCCATGTGGTCAACAACATAATCGCCGACATGTATATGATTTATCGTCATCGGTTGCACCTCGTTAACAGTGTTGCAGGAAGTCCTGCCCAGTTCTCGGTCGATATTTTCAAGTACACCTTGAGGGCTTTTTTCCAGTTCACACTCCCAGACAGTAATTACACGCCAGCCCAAAGCCCTCAATTCTCTGGCCTTAAGTCTGTCCCTTTTTACAGTCCCATCAAACTTGGCCTGCCAAAACTCTGTCCGGGTTCCCGGAGTAGTTGCATTGGTGCAACCGGAATGCCTGTGCCAATAACAGCCATGGACAAATATAACCGTGCGGTGTTTCCTGAGAACTATGTCAGGGCGACCAGGTAATTTCGGGTCATGCAGCCGGAAACGATAGCCAGCGCCGTGAAGCAATGATCTGAGTCGGAGTTCCGGGGATGTGTTTTTACCCCGGATGCGCGACATATTCCAGCTTCTTCGTTCTTCTGATATACGGTCAACCATCAGTCCGTATCTCCCATAGCATCCAAGGTCTCAGCTATAATTTCTGCGATCTGGCGCGCCAGATACGGGGGCACAGCATTCCCCACCGGGGGGTAAATGGCAGTCCTCGCTCCTTGGAACGTGAGGTGTGCGGGAAAGGTTTGA
>JAPOSW010000105.1 GCA_026709505.1 Gammaproteobacteria bacterium
TCGGCGAGGCGCTGCCCAGAACCAGAAAACGCGCCGGCCTTGGTCTGCGGTCAGATAGCACTCGAAGCACTGGGAACAGGTCGGGCAGGCGCTGTATCTCATCGATAATGACCAGCCCCTTTAGATGTTGCAGTGTGAGTTTTGCATCTCCCTCAAGCCGGGAAAGCGCCGCGGGATCTTCCAGGTCAAAGTGGTGTGTCTGAGTGTGGTAGCGTGCGGCCACCTGCCTTGCCAAGGTGGTTTTACCAATCTGTCGCGGCCCCAAGATAGCGACGACCTCGAAGTTTCCAAGGCGTCTGATAATCTCTTTGGCATGCTTGTCCCGAGCTATCATGGTTTTTATATTACCACGAAAATTCGGCGATAGCTACCGATATTTCATTGTTTGCCACCCTGATTATCAGATTGGATGACGCACGACTCGCTGGTTCGATAATATGCCTGACGATACCTTGCGCCCGCACGTGCCATCGCTGAGCGACAACCGCGCTAGAATATAAAATCCGAATTATCGAGGTTGCTGAGAGCGAAATCCGACAAGATGATGGTGGTCAGGTAGTCAGCACCCGACAATTCAATGCGCACATTGTTTCCACGGCTCACTATATCAAGGTCATCCATGGAATTAACATCGGTAAATTGTGTCAGGTCAATCACATCCCCACCATCACTGAAATCCCGGATTGAGCCGCCACCCAAGCCGCTCGGCAAAAACCGGAAGGTGTCCTCGTCAGACCCGCCGTACAGCACATCCATGTCATCACCATCAACAATTATCGTATCAGCCCCGGCGCCGCCCTTTAACAAGTCATTCCCTTCACCACCGGTCAGGGTATCGTCGCCTTTGCCACCGAATAGCCTGTCCTCCCCATTGCCGCCATACATCACGTCATCACCACCGGCAGGCCCGCCATACAAGACATCATCACCGTCTTCCCCTCTCAAAATGTTGTCTGCGCCATCTCCTGCCAGGATTACGTGCTGAAGGAAAAACTATCTATTGTAGTTCCCCACTCAAACAGCGTGTCAGTCGAAATGTTGACCTCAGAAGATGAAATGACTCCATTGCTGACCGAACTAACGGAGTATCCTGCTGCATCAGGGTCATCCTCATCATCATCAAAGGCGATATGAGCATTGTCTGTGTCAACAAACTCGAAGGTGATGCCGGTGACATTGGTCCATGCCTCAAGCGCCCAACGAGCCAGCTGTCGTCCCTCTTCAGTCAACGCAGTGATGTTAACAGTCAAAACGCCGCCTGACTCAATATCGAAAGCACGGCGGCTGCTTCCCTCCAGCCACTCGTTGAACCCGTCGGTCAGGTAGTCAGCAATCTCATCATAACTACCCACCGGAATCGTGTTCTCGACAAGAGCAAGCTCGTAGTCTCCCGAGAACGTACTATCCTCGCTACCTGCCAGGATATAATAAGTGCCAGTAACTTTCGGGCTGTAGATAAGCTTGGCGCCAGAAGGGAATGTCACCGTCAGGGACGCTGGGGCGACTGCCGGAGACAATATGGTTCCCGTCCGCATCGAACAGCGTTAATTCAGCCAACTCAACACCGCTGAGCGTAAAATCGTAGATCGTCCCAGCGGCCAGTTCCAGTCTTTATCCTCAGCAGGTTCAAGTGTCCCTTCAAAAACATCACCGAGAGATATTGTGTACGTTGTCTCGATACCGGCACTTGCATCGCCGTTGTTTTCTCTTACAGTTGCCATCTTGTTTGCTCCCTATCTCAGGAGGGTCGAAACCTGCAGTTGTCTCATTCTGGATTAGGCCAGATTCTCCGGTTCTGCGGTATCAGTGCATTCTAAAAGAGCACTATTTTCGTGTAACGAGAATTTTTTTAACCCAACCGCCACCATTATTGGTTTCCACCCTGACGAAACCAGAGTTTTCTTCGCCCATGTATATCATTTCATCAGATTTTTTCAACGAGCCAAGTTGTTTTGCTGCATCGGATGTATCGGAGAGTAATTTTACATTATCTATTTTTGGGTAGAGAACGTCACCTTCGGCAAACACTGCTCCCGCTTTTTTTGATCCGCCACCGGCAGCTTCTTCGGCCAGTGTACCGACATCACGCTGTAAACTCGGTTGATTGCGTACTGCCATGACGATGTTGTTGTAATTATCCATAAGGCTTGCAACAATAATTTTACCTTCATTGGTACTGCCATACCCGCCTAAACCAGCGCCACCGCCGCCACCTAGCAGGACCCCGCCCAGTGCCATATCCGCCTTCTTGGAACTGCCAGTCGCCGCGGCAACTTGCACCCCGGAGCGCGCGTCAGCCACCAACATGCTTGTTTGCGCTTCCTTGAATTTAAGACCGCCCGCCAAGCCTCCTACAACGCTTCCCACAGGGCCGAACAAACCACCTAGCGCGGCGCCGACGCCACCACCCACGCCCCCGGCATCACTTTCTGAAAATACCACTTCGGGTCTCAGAAGAAAATCCGCGATGACTATTTGACCACCGCCTATGTTTGAATCTTCTCGAAGCTGGCCAGCCTCCATAAGTGCGCGTTCCTGCATCATATTATTCATTCCTTGGCCGCGTTCTACCACGATGAAGCAGTTAGACTGTTGTATCATCATACGAACAACGCCAACAGGTGATTGCAAACCATAATCCAGTAGTGCAGCAACGACAAAATCCTGCGGCTCTATTACTGCAATTGCTCCCATCGGCTTATCACATTGTTCCAAGGCGCTCTCACTCCCCTGCGTGGAACCAGATGGACCAGCAGCACCTTGTGCAACACTGCCACCTTCTCCCTGTTTCATCTCAGTAACACCTTGACCCAGAGTCATCGGAATAAAACAGACGACCAGTAAAGCGATCAAAATGGCCTTCAATGTTGGTATTTTGGGAAAATGTATGCTTTTGATATTTTCGCCATCCGGAATTTTACGTTGCATTTTAAGACTCTCTCATGTTTGTTGCAGTGCCGATATGGAGTCGGGCCGTTTGCAACATCACATGAGGATGATTCCCACCTATTCACCAGGCAAAGGGAGCGACCCTTTACTGGTACAGAAGGCTGTTATATTCAGCGGGCAACCCGACATGGCGGGTCACGTGATGTTGCAGAACCATTTATATCAAACTTAAAGGTGCTGTGTCAAATTGATGCCAGGCTCATTTCATATTGGAAAATTCTAAGTATTGCGTCATATAACGCCTGGCGTTATAATTCACGAATGATCAGTACATTTATCTGTAGGGAAACAGAAAAAATCTGGACCGGGCTGCCATCCGGAAAACTGCCGCCGCATATTCAAAGCAGGGCAAGACGGAAACTGCGTATGTTGAACAATGCTCAAAATCTGCAGGATCTTCGGATACCGCCAGCCAATCGTCTGGAAGCATTGCATGGTAACAGGGCCGGTCAACATAGCATACGTATCAATGATCAGTACCGAATTTGTTTTATCTGGCGACAGGGCAATGCATACCAGGTTGAAATCGTTGATTATCATTAGGTGAGACAGGTGACTAAACTGAAAAATATCCATCCCGGCACTATTCTTCTCCATGAGTTTTTAGAGCCGATGGGCATCAGCCAGAATAAACTGGCCAGGGATATTTCTGTTCCACCGAGACGAGTAAATGAAATCGTTCTCGGCAAGCGGGCAGTTACTGCCGATACGGCCTTGCGTCTTGCGCGCTATTTTGGTAGCAGTGAAAAGTTCTGGTTGGGACTGCAGGATGACTATGATCTGGAAGAGGCCAGCAATAAAATGGGGCAGGCGCTCAACCGTATTTCAGCCGTTGCGTAAAGTCTGATCAATGCTTCTTCCTGCGTCTGTATCGAAAGACCCGGGCTACAGAGCAGCTACAACTCGTTCAACACCTTCATCACCAGCCAGCCGCCGGCGACGCCGAACAGTAGGGGT
>JAPOSW010000100.1 GCA_026709505.1 Gammaproteobacteria bacterium
AAGACTGCGAGCGTGGATACCGGATATACAATCACCCGTCCAAGGGGGAGCAGCGCGTTCCCGTTTCGATGCGGTACTGTCCGATCGAAGGCACAAACCCCAACTCGACTAACCCAAACGCCACTCTCGATACCGGTACCGGCATGATGACACTTACCATGCCGTCACCCCGCACTGTTCGCGGCACAACAATGAGAGCCAATAAAATCCGCGTCAAGTTTAGCAATGTGGTCAATATCGTGGGTTACCGGGATGGTGATGACGGGCGCATCAAAGAACTCGGCGGTTACAATGATACGGAAATTTACGGGACACCTCACGGCAGCGCGAACTATGCCCGTGGCGATTGCCATTCGGGGGATCAGATCAGCGCGGCGGAATCAACGGGGATTTTCAAGGAAATCGGCGTGTTCGAATGGACTGAATGGGGTAGCGCCAAGCAGTTCAACATGAACAAATTTCTGTGCGGCAACCCCCAGCCGGGGACGACTTTTCGGGTCGAGCTTCGGGGTGAGCAGGGAGGTTTCAAGCGGGGTATGGTATATGATTATCCCTTCCCCAGAGGGAACGGTTGCCACGGGTATTACTGCTTCGTGACCGTGACGCTTCAATGAACGCACCCCTACCCAACCAAACAAAATGGCGGCACAATGACCGCCCTTTTCATGTTCCAGTGTTCCCAGCTTGAATCTTTGAGTAGTTATCCCTTCGCGAGTGGTGTTTTATGCGCCGTGATGGACGTTAAATTCCCTATGTGTGTAATTTATCGTTAACAACAGAAATAATGTCAAGTGTTTTTTTATGAAGTGAAATCACGGCCTTTTTTTGGACTACACGCCCCTTTTTGATCGATTGCCGTTGATGCCGAAAAAAAATCGGTTTTACGATTTTGAGAATAACGAGGGCGGCGGTTGGCTTGCGCTGGTTATGCACTTCAACCAGTGCAGTAAAGCCGAGGCGTTGCAATGGTTACGAACTCACGGCCTGATTGAAGATCGAGAATGCCAACCAACCCGGCAATCCAAGCCGCACGATCCGAAACCAACCCCGGAAAACCATGGCCATGCAAAGAAGATTATCCATTTTATCTGATTGGCACTTGGTCGAAAGAACCGAAATCGGCATGAGTTGCGTGCAAACAACATTTCTGGTTTTGGAGAACTTTCAGGACATATCGCTCCAGCCCATGCTCGAAAAATCTGCTTTAACAATATCAAGTTCTCGAACAAGCCAGAAAAAGTGATATAGTTGTTATCTCTAACCTTCATGAAACAAAGAGGAAAATAATGACTAAACACCCATCAATGATGCGCAGGAGATCATTCCTGCTTGGCATGGGAGCAGCAGCGGCAGGTCTGAGTATTCGTCCGAAAGGTGCTTTCGCCATGGAAGATCCCACTGTCAATTTCTACAACTGGGATACCTATATCGGTGAGACCACGCTGGAAGATTTCGAAAACCTGACCGGAATCAGCGTCAAGCTGGATCTCTTCGCGGACAACGACGAGCTGTTTGCAAAACTGAAGGGCGGCAATCCGGGCTATGACCTGATCGTGCCCACCAATGACTACACCGAGCGAATGATTGAAGCCGGCATGCTGCAAAAACTCGATCACAGCATGATTCCCAACATGGCGAATATTGATCCGGCTTTTCTGAACCCACTGCATGACCCGGGACGGCAGTACTCGATGCCTTACATGTGGGGAACCATCGGCATCGGCTATCGAAAATCGGCGGTCGACGGCACTCCCGACAGCTGGAAGTGGCTGTATGACTCCGACAAGTATTCCGGCAAGGTCGCGCTCCTGGCCGATGGCCAGACCATCGTTCAAATGGGACTCAAGTACATGGGTGAAGCACTCAACGAAAGCGATCCTGCCAAGATCAAGATGGTCGAGGAAATGGTGATCCGGCAAAAACCGCACATCAAGGCCTTTGCCGAAGACAACGGGCAGGACTTGCTGGCGGCTGGCGATGTTGACCTGACCATGGAATGGAACGGGGATATCCTGCAGGTTATGGACGAGGACGATGACATTGGCTATGCCGTGCCGAAGGAAGGCGGCCTGCTTTGGGAAGACTCGCTGGCTATTCCGGCCGGCGCCCCGCACCCCAACAACGCCCATCAACTCATCAACTACATTCTGGATGCAGAGGCTGGCGCCTTGATCGCTGACTTTATTCAATATGCGACCCCGAACAAGGCGGCGAAGGACTTGATGGATTCATCCTATACTGGCAATCCAGCCATTTTCCCTCCGCCGGAAGTTATCGACAAGCTTGAAGTATCGGTATACAAGGGTGAAGAATATCAGCGTCTGATCGACGAGACCCTGACCCGCATTCAAGCTGCATAGCATCGATTCTTGCAATCACACGGGAGTCCCGATTCCGCCTCCCGTGTGATTGTCGATTGCAGGATTCATTGAACTACCGGGATCGCAAGTCGAAGACATTCTGGGTGCTTGGCATGCCGCCAGGCATCTGGCTAACAGTATTCTTCATCATCCCCCTGTCGCTGATCTGGCTGTTCAGCTTCGGCGATAAACGGGGGCTGGTCGACATCGACTTGACCTGGACCATGGCCAATTATGCACGGGCCATGGATCCCCTGTATTTGCAGATATTCCTGAAATCATTCTGGTTTGCAGGCATTACCACCCTGGTCTGCCTTCTGGTTGCGTTTCCGATTGCGATTGCAATTACATTTGCCCCTCCACGAATCCGGCCAGTATTATTACTGCTGGTCATTCTTCCGTTCTGGACCAATCTCCTGATTCGCACCTATGCCCTGATTGCGGTTCTGCGAACCAAGGGCTACGTGAACTTCGGCCTCGAATACCTTTGGGATGGACTGAATGCCGTAATGCTGTTCTTCGGGATGGATCCCTCTGGACTGATTGGAGAACGGTTTACGCCCGCTCCAATCCTCTACAACAACTTTGCAGTAGTCTTTGGGCTGGTCTATGTGCATCTTCCCTTCATGGTGCTGCCGCTTTATGCGTCTCTCGATCGCATGGACCGGTCATATCTTGAGGCAAGCCTGGATCTCGGGGCAACCCAGTTCAGGACTTTTTTATCGATCATCGTTCCGCTGGCGATGCCAGGGATAATCTCTGGCGTGATCATCACGTTCATCCCGGCTCTTGGCTCATTCCTGACACCGGATTTGCTCGGCGGCACGGACAGCCAGATGATCGCGAATGTCATCGAGCGGCAGTTCAAGTCCGCGAATGACTGGCCCTTTGGTTCGGCCTTGTCATTCATCTTGATGTATATCACGTTTTTTGTGCTTGCGGCACGGGCCCTGTTCTCAAGGCGAGGTTCGGCCATGGAAGCAGGGTAATGCGTCGTTTGCTTGCAAAAAGAACACCTGCCGGTCCACTGGATTACATCCATCAGGGCTGGATGAAGCTAACGCTTGGCCTGTCTTTCGTGTTTCTCTATTCCCCGCTGTTGATTCTGGTCATATTCAGTTTCAACGACAGCCGCCGCAATATTGTGTGGCGTGGGTTTACCACCAAGTACTACGAGAAGGCCTGGAATAACGATGGCTTGATTGATGCCTTTGCCAACTCCTTGACGATTGCCTTTTTCTGCACCATCATCAGCACCATACTTGGGGCCATGGTTGCGTTGTTGCTGTGGCGGTTTCGCTTTCCGCTCAAGGGAGCCTATGAAGGGGCCATGACTCTCCCTATCGTGATTCCCGAGATTTGCATGGGGGTTGCGATGATGGCTTTCTTCTCTCGGGTTGGCTGGCCTTCCGGCCTTGTCTGGCCGTTTAACCTAAGCGCAATTACCATTGCCCATATTTCGTTCTGTTTCCCTTTTGTGGCAGTTATCGTACGGGCACGACTGGCCAACTTCAATCTGGAACTGGAGGAAGCGGCCAAGGATCTGGGGGCGAGTGAATGGCAGTTCTTTCGCGATATCATGATTCCGTTCATGAAGCCGGGCTTGATTGCGGGAGCACTGCTGGCATTCACATTGTCGCTGGACGATTTTGTGATTACATTCTTCACCTCAGGACCGGATACGATCACCCTGCCGGTCAAGATTTATTCCATGGTGCGTTTTTCAGTTACCCCCGAAATCAATGCCGCATCAACCGTATTGATTGCAATTACCCTGGTATTGACCACCATCGCGCTGTGGCTGCAGAGCCGTGCCGGACAAAAACTTGGCCATTAGGCTTTTCTCATCATGAATCAGGAAAAAACAGTTATTGAAATCAGCAATATCAGCAAGCGCTTTGGGGATGTGGTTGCCGTCGACAACAACTCCTTGACTATTCGGGAAGGCGAATTCTTTGCGCTGCTTGGCCCTTCCGGGTGCGGGAAGACCACATTGCTGCGGATGCTGGCTGGGCTTGAGGTCCCCACTGAAGGAAGAATTCTGATTGATGGGGAGGACATGCATGGGGTGCCGCCGAATCATCGACCGATTAACATGGTTTTCCAGTCATATGCGGTATTTCCACACATGACTGTTTTTGAAAATGTTGGCTATGGACTCAAGGTCACCGGTGTACCGGCACCGACCCTCCGTGAAGAGGTAATGACTGCACTCGATCAAGTCCAGCTGGGCGATTATCAGGACCGCATGCCCGATCAGCTATCAGGCGGGCAGAAGCAGCGCGTTGCACTGGCCCGGGCACTGGTCAAGAAACCCAAGGTTCTGCTGCTGGATGAGCCCTTGTCGGCACTCGACGCAAAGCTGCGAGAAGCCATGCAGCTGGAGCTCGTCAAGCTGCAGAATACTGTCGGCATCACGTTTGTGATCGTAACCCATGATCAGGATGAGGCTCTGTCCATGGCGGATCGGATTGCCGTCATCAATGAAGGCAAGATTGAACAAATTGCCGAACCCCGGACCATCTATGAATTTCCTGCCAATCGATTCGTGGCAGACTTCATCGGCAAGATGAACGTGTTTGACGCCAAGGCCAGAGAGGATGGTGACAGAATGACCATTGAGGCCTCTGATGTCGGGAATTTTTCAGTCTCGCGCCGGGAAGATATTGAGCCGGGCCGGATCAATGCTGCCGCTATCCGGCCGGAGAAAACCCGCCTGACCACAGAATGTCCGGACGATTCCCTGTTCAGCACCGAAGCACGGATCGTGAACATTGCCTACCACGGTAAGGAAACCGCGATTTTCGTGGAAATTGGGCAGAGTACGGAGCTGTCCTGCACTGTCCAGAACACTTCAAGGTCACAACATCTACCAAAGGTTGGGGATGCCTGCTGGGTCAGCTGGCAGGTTGATGACGTGCTGCTGCTTGAATGATTATTCCCATCTGCCATTCCATTAGCCGTGCTTGATCAAGTCGACACTCCCTATATCCACCCCAGTCCAGGATACTGGGAATCGTGACCTGTCCGATTCAAACTAGCCTGCCCGGGCTGGGCGAGTCCAGCTCCCCAGAATCAGGGATTCTCGAGATCGAGGGCTTTCTGGAAAATCCGGATGAATGGTTTGAACGCTTTGCAACAGGCCTTGCCTGGAACCGCCGCATGCAATCGCGATATACCTACACCTTTGGCTATGCTTACGATCCGGGCTACGGCTTGCGCTTTGTCCGGAACATGCCGGGATATTTTGAGCCGTTATTGAAGAAGCTGAATCAGGTATTCGGATTTTCCCCCAACAATTGTCTCGTGAACTACTATCCTGACGGCAGGCATTACATCGGCTTTCATTCTGATCAGGGCGAAGAACTGAAATCCGGGTCGGGCGTGGCGATCATGTCATTGGGGGCGGTAAGAACCATGGTTATCCGGCGCATTGACTATCCGGATGCCAAGTTCTTCTATCCGCTTAAGCCGGGCTCCGTAATTCACATGAACGATGAAATCCAGAAGACCTGGGAACATGGAATCCCGAAACAGGCCGGCAAGGGTCCCAGGATCAGCCTGTCATTTCGCCACTTGATAAATTGACCGCATCTTCAATCATGCGAATGTGGCAAGAAAGATACAGCTCCTGGATGGCAATGAATGCGGAAAAAAGTAAAATTCGGATCAATGCTGAAAGACCCGTTTCGACAGATTTCGATCACTAGAGCAAGTTATGTTCTGCTTCATGCGACCTTTTCATAAATAATCCTGTTTTGTGGAGCCGTATTGTCGTATTTTGTGAAGCCGGCACCCATGCAGCTTTTTCACTAACCAATCATCATGAGCACGTTACGCCTGATTCAATCTGAAGTTTGCCCCTATGCTCAGCGCACACATATGTGCCTGCTTGAGAAAGCCCTCGAGTTCGAGGTCATCGAAATCGACCTTGGGAACAAGCCGGCATGGTTCGAGGAAATCTCCCCATACAGCAAGGTACCGGTCTTGCAGCATGGAGACCTGAAACTGTATGAGTCGTCAATCATCAACGAGTACCTCGAGGACATGTACCCTGAACCGTCCCTACTGCCCGAAAAACCGGCCAAGCGTGCCTTAGCCCGCATCTGGATTGATTTTGACAACGCAAAATTCGTCCCGACCTTCTACCGGGTACTGCTCGAACAGGAAGCCGTTCGACAGCAGCAGCTGACCGATGACATCATCTCCCATCTCATGTTCTTCGAAAGTGATGGATTGCTGGACAACCGGGACGGGCCATTCTGGTTCGGCAAAAATATTTCGCTTGTCGATATCGCGATCTATCCACATTTCGAACGCTTCGGCGTTCTCAGGACCTACCGCAATATCGAAATCCCCCAATCCTGCATCAAACTGCTTGAATGGCTTGACGCGATGAGAGAGAGGACCAGCTCACAGCAAACTGCACATGAAGACGCCTACCATGTTGAGGCCTACCGGCGATATGCAGACGGTACAGCCAGCGGGACAACGGCAAAAGACATGAAACAATAAAGTGAGCGATCCCGATCTGGATCCCAATCATCCCAAGCCCGGCCAAACTGCTGTCCATCAAACTCTCTGATGCTTCTGACAGGAAACCCGCATAGTCCGGTTTTTCGCTATTGCTCAAGCATTCAGGAGCAGACTGGCCGCAACTAAAATATCCCCGCATAACACTTTGACCGATATATTCCTCCAGCTGCTGCCCTTTTTTGCCCTGCTAGGATGCGGCTATATCGCGGTCTGGACCGGACTTTTGTCTGACTCCGCAATCGCCAGCCTGACTCGCTTCGTATTCTATTTTGCGTTGAGTGCGATGCTGTTCAACTTTGCCTCTGACCTCCCCATCAGCTACATCTTCGATCGTCAGCTGGTGCTTGCCTATTCATCAGCCAGTCTGGCCCTGTATTTCATCATGACCCTGATCGGTCGTCTTCGTGGCTGCAATATCGAAGAGTCTGCTATCGAGGCTCAATGCGGCGTGATCGGAAATACCGGTTTTCTGGGACTGCCCGTTCTGGTACTGATGTTTGGGGATCGCGCAGCCGCACCCATCATGCTCACTCTCTCGGTGGATCTGGTCCTGTTTGGTAGCCTGGTCGTCGCCATCATCTCTGCTAACCGGGACGGTCGTCTCTCACCGGTGGTGTTTGTAACGATCAGTAAGGGACTTCTTAAAAACCCCATGATTCTCGCCATGGTGTTTGGTTTGCTATGGTCTTTGCTTGGCCTGCCCAAGCCCGGTCCCCTGGCGAATTTTCTGGATTTGCTGGGTGCCGCAGCCACTCCCTGTGCACTGTTTGCAATCGGCGGATCACTGGTTGCAAAAACTGCCGAAAGAGTCAGCGTGGCCGGCTGGATATCCTTCGCAAAACTCGTCCTTCATCCTATTTTCGTCGTTATCGCGACTCTCTGGATTTTTGAGGTGGACCCGTTTCTTGCAGCAATCGTGATCGCTTCGTCATCCATGCCGGTAGCCGGCAACATCTACATTCTTGCCGAACACTATCAGGTTGCTCCGCATCGGGTGTCATCCAGCATCCTGTTCTCGACCATCTTCAGCATTGTGACCCTGACCCTGGTCATCGGCCTCGTCTCCGGCATGACCTGAAATACGCCTGCATCAGACGGCAACCATTGGAAATGTGCTTTCGGCCATCCGGAAGCTGGGAACCCATCCCACGACAATTCTGACAGTTCTCTACACGAGGTGTTCTTTCAGGATGCGAATATGCTCGGGTCCTGTCCCGCAACAACCGCCAATGATCTGGACATTCTGCTGCTCCACCCAGCTCCGCGCCGACTCAAGATAGACCACGGGTGATACCGCATCATCAAATATCCAGTCCGGCGGCCTCAACTCACCGGTTTCTGCATAGGCCATCTTGGGCCCGGACCAGTGCTGGCCCAGCACCTCCAGTGCCGGATTCATGTCATTCAGATTGGTATGCATGATGCCAGCAGCCTGCCCACCCAAGGGAGTCAGGGCTTCCAGCATGCCTGTAAAATCATGCCGCGTATCCAGTTCGCAGGCATGCAGCCAGCTCAAGCCCCGCACATCCTTGCCGCTTCGATCAACAATCGCACTGTATCCCACCCACACCGGAATACCGGTGGCCAATGCTGCCTTGATCACGATTTCCGCATTCTCAAAATCGCGCATCATTTCGCAGATAATCAGGTCAACCCCGGCTTCAACCAGCACTTCAGCCTGCTCGCGGTAGCTTGCTTCGGCATGCTTGTCGATGACCGACCGGTGGTTCTGGGTCAGTGGCGGCATGCTGGACATGGAACCGGCAATCCAGACCTCGTCCCTGGCCGCCCGGTCACGGGCCTCCCTGGCCAGCAAGACCGACTTGAAATTAAGCATCTTGGCTTCATGTCCAAGCATGATGCTTTCCAGCACATGTCTGGCCGTCGAGTACGTGTTCGCCGTAATCACTTCGGACCCGGCCCGAATGTATGCTTCGTGCACGCTTCGCACTTCTTCAGGGTTGTTCTTTGTGGTCAACCCGCTCCATACGTTCCCGTCCAGCGCAACACCGCGCTTTTGGATTTCGGTGCTGACGCCACCATCAAGCAGCAATAGCTTCCCGGTGGCAAGACGGTCTGTAATCGAAGTCATCGGCTTTATTTATCCGCATGCAGAAACTGGATGCAACAATCCTGATTATATCCATGAAACCAAGCCTGCAACAACCAATCCGAGTCATGTAGCAAAATTCAGTCAACAGCCTTACCCCGTAAGTATCCAACATACGAATGCAGGCTCCATGGGGCGCTTTAACACCAACTACTGCAAGATATCGGAGTTCCCCAATTCCACTCTGAAGTGCAACACCCTGGGGATCAGTGGCATGTTACAAACGGCCGGCAGGCGGGTGACAATCTCCATGTCAATGTCAACAACAACGGAGAACTGTCATGCGCAAAAGCTGCCGCCAGCTGGCCTGCGGTGAACGATGCCAGATCAAGGTCCTGTTGTCCAGAGGCTTGTCGATCCGCGAGAGCGCACGCAACCACGGAGAGCGCGGCTACCGCCACAGGCAAGGCTCAGGACAGGGCCTGTGCCCGCCGCAGCCGTGCTTCGGGCGTTCCGCGCAAGCTGACGGATGCGCTATGGCAGCACATCCGCGGCCTGCTGCGGAGGGCTGGAGTCCGGAGCAGATCGAGAGCCGCCTGAAGCTCCTGGGCGAGGAGACGGCGGGCCGGGTGAGACATCGCCGAGCGTCCGGCGGAGGAGAAGAGCCGCATCGGCGACCGAGAGCTGGACACGGTCATCGGCGCGAGGCACCGGGGAGCGCTACTCTCCCCGGTGGACAGGATGTCGAAGTACACCATCCTGGAGCTCCTGGCCAGACGGGCCGCGGCCGAGGCACTGCTACGACGCATGGGGGCGCACCGGGAACTTGTGCACGCCCTGACTGCGGACAACAGCAAGGAGTTTGCCGGCCACCGGGAGGTCTCCGCCGGGCTGGAGACGTGGTTCTGCCTTGCCACTCCTGGGAACCGGGCCTGAACGAGCACGCGGCCTAGTGCGCCAGTACTTTCCGAAGGGCGCCGGCCTGACCCGGGGCACGGCGGGAGAAGTGCGGCAGGTCGAGGGCCGCCTGAACCGCTGCCCCCGCAAGGTGCTGGCCTGCCGCACGCCGTTCGAGGTCCTTCACGAAGGCCTGCCCTCGCCCTGACCCCTTGGCCGGGCCAATCCCGGGCTGCACCCGCAACCGGCGGGCGATGGATGCACGTGCCTGCAGGTCCTGCACTGGGCCTTGCAGTGCCGGACTGCATCGCTTATGATGCCGGAAGGTCGAGACTGTCGCCGTTTCAGCGTCGAACGAACGCTTCTTCCCCCTGTCTGTCCATGAAGGCTACGCCTTCATGGACAGACAGGGCAGTGTTGCACTTCGGACTGGAATTGAGGGACAAAATAAATCATTCGTACTTACAGTTTCGTCAATTCCATAATCAATACACAGTATTCCCAGTTTGTGATTGGAAACTCAGTTGTGATTGAAAAAACTCTCGCTGAAGATGGTAGTCTACTTTCTCTTAAATGGAGATCGAAACGCCTAACTACATCATTGGTCTGTGTTCCACCTAAACCTGGATTATATGCTTTTGGCTGGGACAAAAAATCTCATCTCGGACTTAATGCTCAACGAACCTATGTTTATATTGGACAAACCGATAATCTTAGGAGACGGCTGGGGCAACATCTTCCTAAAAGTGAAATTAATTCAAAATTAAAGAAATTCCTCATTGATCATCGTAACCAAGGAAAATGCTGGTATTGTCCGCTACCTGAAACTCTCTCATCTCACACGTCAAGGCTAAAACTTGAGGAAGAACTTATTAAATTCTTCGCTCCGGCGATAAATATCAAAAACAATTCATAAGGATAATACGAAATGACAGATACAAACAACGATGATTTGACAGAAATAATAATGGAGCTAGATGAAGCGAAGGCTCGAGAATACCGTGCTTTACGGCAGTTACTAGATAAGCAATTGGAAAAAAGTGAACATCTTGTAGCTTTGTCTACAAGGATGGGATCGACAGATTCATATATTGCATCAGTTCCGCTCGATTGGATTAATAACAAAGTTCGTTTCGCCAGACAGTTGCCTATATTCAAAGAACATCTCTCTGAAAAGGATGGAACTATTTCTATTAATAGTTCAACAATTCATCATCTTCAACAACGAGAACCTGATCACAGTCGTCAGCTACCTATGGCAATGTACCTTGCTATCCGGAAACACCACAAATTCGGGTCTCTAACCATAGTGGCATATCAAGATTGGGTAGACCCAAATGTAAACCGGGGAAACTCAGAAAAATGGGGAAAGGATGGCCGAGCCCTCGAGTCATCTCTTAGTATCCAGAGTCTAGATAGAAACCTGAAAATTATTGATCTAGATACTGCAAGAACAAATTACTTTGCTCTTGATGGTCAACATCGGCTATTAGCAATTCAAGGCTTGATGCAACTACTTAAAACAGGTCGTTTAGAAGCTAAAACGAAAGATGGGAAATCTCTTCCAAAAAAAGCAATAACTGAAGACGATCTTGATTCCTACTATCAAGGGCATGGCGAGCGTCTTGGTCTTAATCGCTATGGATATCAAACGTTGTTAAATGAATCCATGGGGGTTGAGATCATACCTGCCGTCCAAGCTGGAGAAACGTACGAAGAGGCAACTTCAAGATTGAGAAACATATTTGTTGATATCAATGAAAATGCGAAGAGATTAGAGAAGGGAGAATTGACCTTGCTTGATGAAAATAATGGTTTTCGTATTGTCTCACGCATACTAATCACTGAACACCCCTTGTTTAGGTCCTCAGATGGGATTCGTGTAAACATAAGAACGCCCAATGTAACAAAAAACTCTGATCACTACACTACACTTCAAACCGTTGTTGAAATCGCTAGAGAATATTTGAAAGTAGACTCAAAATTTGAGTCGTGGAAAAGCCCAATACTTGGAGAGAGCAAGTTCGGCTACCTTAGACCAGAAGAGGAGGATATAGAGGAGGCCCTTCGGAGGCTTAAAACTTATTTTGATGCCATTATGGAAGTACCATCTCATGAGAAAATGATCCAAGGCACAACTGTAAAAGATTTGAGATCGCCCGAAAAAGAGGACAACATTTTATTCTGGCCAATTGCACAACAGGCTTTAGCAAATGCAATTGCCGATCTCGAAATTGAAAAACGAACTCCACTAAAACACTTAATCCAATTACTCTCAAAGCATGAAAAACTCGGCAAACTTAGATTAACAGCTCAAGATGCCCCTTGGTTTGGCGTTCTTTGCGATCCTATTGATAAAAACCTTCGAAAGACCACACAATATCAGACCCTTTGTTCTAGGCTTTTTATTTACTTATTGGGAGGTGGAATTGAAGACGATGAAGCTCGTGAACAATTGAAGAAAGATTTTTTCGATGCCCGTAAGGTAAGCGTTGAAGAGGGTGAAGAATCAAAGGCCCATGATGGGCAGTCTGGAACACTTCATAAGTTTGAAAATTTCAAACTACCTCATCCTTGGCAATAAATCGATATAAAGTATAGATGAATCACACTTGTTTATACGAAGATCAGGATTCGTTTAATTCGATGGGTGATCTGAAACGAGCAACTAAATTGCTTCGCAAACAACCAAATGATCCAGAAGCCTTAGAAAAGTTAAACGCCTACAGGCGCTTTCGACTGAACTGCTTACGAACAAGCCTTCAATTTATTCAGCAAGCTAGCCCCCCAAAACGAGTTCTAATTAGCGCCCGACTAAAGCGCATAAGAAGCATTCGAAGAAAATTGATCCGCGGACAAAGAGGGTCAATAAATGAGATGGATGATATTATTGGTTTTCGGGTAATTTGTGAATCCTTTTCCGAAGCACGGGAACTGGGTAAAAGAATTAGAGATATCTGTGAAGTTCGCATAAAAAACTATCTCGACAGTCGCCACACAAAAAACATCGGATACAGAGCAATACATGGAATTATTAGGTTTAACCAACCCTTTACCGCTACTACTGTAAAAGTACGTTTCGAGATTCAAATTAGAACCTGGTATCAACATTTGTGGGCTTGTTGGTGTGAGAGTCACGGCGAGCATGCTAAAGAAGGGTTTATGGATAACTTTGGAAATGAAAAAGAAATTAGTGAGTTAAAGGAATTGCTACTAAAAACATCTCAAGTTATCGCAGATTGGGAGCAAAGTTATCCTTTAAAAAGTCAACATGAGTTGCCTGAATATACAGGGCCATTCAATGTTGCGCTTGCTTGGCATGACAATCGAAATAATTTTGGATTTGACCCTTTCGGATTCGATATAGATGGAGCAGTAAATGAGCTCTATCGGCTCGAATCATATTCTGATACTGAACCTTTGTTGCTGGTAGGGGTCGGGAAGTCAGATCAAATAAAAAACATTTTGGCCGAAACTCACCCAAAGTTCATGGTTAGGAAGTCTCTAGAGCCGAAACACTGGATGCCATAACCAATTCAAGCATACATAAATAACATTAAACTTTTGGGCAATTCCAACTAATTTGAAATCAATTCAATAGATTTATCCGTTCGGCAATACCTTTCCAGTCGACTTGGGGTGTGAGGTGGCTCCAAGACAATCTAACCGCACTGTTTTGGATGCTTTCCGAAATATTCATGGCCTTTAAGACATGACTCGTTTCATAGTTTTGTGATGTACAAGCCGACCCATTTGATACGGCGACTCTATCTTTGAGCGCAACCATAAAAGCTTCAGAATCTATGCCTTCTACTGCAAAATTAAGTATATGAGGAACTGCAAGATTGCTTTCTCCGATGATATTTACTCCAATCGAATCTAATGCGCTTATCGCTTCTACACGGATATCCATACATAATTTTCTTCTATGTGAATGGTCTTGCAAAGAAAGTTGGGCCGCTACCCCTAATCCAGAGATAAGCGCAACGGGCAGTGTACCTGGGCGAAGACCACTCTCCTGGCCTCCGCCATATTGTGTTGGTTTGATGGGTAGTTTTTCATACCCACGCTTTCGAACCACTAAAGCACCTATACCCATTGGTCCAAAAATTTTATGAGCACTAATCGAAATCATGTCAATCCGACTCGACCTTAAAGATTCGATCTCCTTGCCAAAACCTTGCGCTCCATCAACATGAAAATATGCATCATGCCCTTCCAAGATCTCGGCTATCTCAATAACCGGTTGACAGATGCCGGTTTCATTGTTTACCTGCATGACCGACACTAGAAGAGTATCAGGGCGTAAAGCCTCCTGGACAGCTTCGGCTGATATGGCACCACTAGTTCCTGGATGAATCAAGCTAATTTCAAAACCTTGTTTTTCTAGTATTTGCAAAGGTTCAAGAACAGCTTTATGTTCAATTGCTGTCGAAATTATATGGCGGCGTTTATAGGTAGTTCCATAATCCGCGATTCCAAGAATGGCAATGTTGTTACTTTCCGTGGCACCGCTTGTAAATAATACTTCTTCTGGTTTTACGCATACAACTGTTGCGACCTTTTCTCTTGCTGACTGAACAATTCTTTTTGCCCGAGTTCCATAATAATGTGTTCGGCTTCCAGCATTACCCGGCTCCTCAGTCCAGACTCGAATCATTTCATCCAACACAGCAGGCTCAATCGGAGTAGTCGCAGCACAATCCAGATAAATAGGATCGATAGCTTTTGTAAGAGCTGACGATAAGCTCAAGCTTTTCATATCGAATATCCAACTCTCATTAGAAAACCATTATTGCTGTAGAGTTGGGACAAGTTTTTTCTTCACTCTGGCTTATCTGTAAAGAAAGGTAATAAAATGGTTTTTTCATGCCGGCTTGACCACTAATGAGACTAAGTCATCAATTCCACGCAAACTTTTATCTGCAGATAAATAAGAAATGCCCCGATGCAAATGCAAACGAAACTGTTGTGCAAGGGTTTCATCATTAAGCGGTAATCCATCCTTGAGCACTCGCATCTTAAGCAAAACCATAAAAATATCTGAGTTACGCCCCCCAAAGACACGCCATGACATTTCAACATTGCTATCCGACGGTATATTTATATTAGTAGGAATACTAGGTTCAGCGAGTGAGACGCAAAATCCCCATCGGCATAATTCATTCCAATAAGCTATTCCGGTCAACCTCTTCAGTTTGATTAATTGGTCTTTCGCTTGTTGAGATAGTCTAATGTTATCAATACTCATTATGCTGCTTGCCGTTGGTCAAAATACCCATTCAATATTTGTGTACTTCCCTTTGAATCATCGTAATACAGGTGATATGCTCTGCCTATGTATGGATTAAGCACATCGAGATAACTTCCCATGATTTCCTCATCTGTTGAAAATAATAATACCTGATGGCTCGCAAATGGAAAATAACGTTCCACCAAATACTTTCTATGTCCAGCATCCAACCTTCCAAGTGGTGTATCTATAGCAGTTGGTAATATACGCCCTGATGCTTTGGCCAGTCCCCATAGCATGGCTATCGCGAGCAGTTGTCGTTCACCAGCAGAAAGGCACTCAGCACTAAGTTTATGCCCTTCTCCATTGCATAGAGTCAATTCAAAAGATTGCGGGTCAATAGTCAAGGATGTAATCAGGGAAGTTTTTCGAAGAAGTTGCTGATAACTTTCCAATACCAGATTCTCAATTCTATCAACATGTCGGGCGATTACCGTTTCCCGAAAAGTGCTTAGCGTTGTTCTGGCCTGTTTGGAGTAGTCCAATATGCGGGTACGTCCTTGTCGTTCCCCCTCTGCTTGAATATCTGACTCAATGGCCCGAAGTAGAGAATGCTCTAGATTCTCAATTCGACGATTCAGTTGATTAATCTCATCTTCTATTCGAATGTTCTCCTTTTCAAAAGATGCAATTTCATCAACAACTGCTTCTCTTCTTGAAGCTATCTCCGAGATCACATCATCAGTAGGTATGCTGGATTGTTGAATTCTTGCATGCTCGACCCTTACGTTCGCTATTTTTAAGTTGTTCATTTCTTTAATGACCTCTTCAGCAAGATCATTGAATCTAGAGTCTATTAGCACATTGAGCTTTATCCCAATATCCAAACCAACATCAAGCGATATGTCTTGCTCTCCACGCTTCCGATGCTCATCACGGTCCTTTTTCAATTTGGAAAATAGAGAATCAACTATGCCTTCATCTGCTCCGCAATCTCGCATCATGTCCAGAATCTTTTGATCTCGATTATCGAGGAGGTCGACAAAGATGCGAGACCTCCTACTAGACTCCTCATTCACAACTTGGTTATGGGTTGATTTGAGAAGTTCGTGAACCAAAATTAAAGGAAGCTCATTACTCGCTAGACTTCGTAGTTTTTCTTTGCTCACAGACAGTTCTTGCTCAGCCTGTTCCAATTCTTTTTCTATTTTCGTTCTAATATCATAGAGCTCTCCGCCAATTTGCCTATATTTCGATTCGATTTCTGACAATAACTTGCGTGCAGGGTCAATATGATTAGATTTCAGGGCTGCTCTCTCCTGTTTAAGGTCACAAGTTTTTTTTCTCATCTTTCTGATTTGTCCCTCCATTTCTTCAATCGCGCTAATTTCTGGATCATTCTTATCTTCAGCACGCTTTCTACGAGAAAATGTGATCAAGTCTTTTTCGAGTTGATTGACGATATCGAGACCAAGTAGATTATGTATTGCTGTACTGATTAATTGAACTGAGTTCTCGGGTGACGCATATCTTTCGACTTGTTCTCCATCGAATAAAAATAGACTTGAAATATTGACTGGGATAAGATCCTCAACATGGCTAATCCAATTCTCTTCAAGTGTCACGTCACGTTTTCTGTTTCTGTATACCTCAAAGTGTTCTCTATGACCTGACTTCTGCATACGCCATGAGCGATGAATACGATAATTATCTTCCTTGCCATCAGCCGTATGATGAAAAGCAACCTCAACTGCGGCTTCGCTGGCCAAAGCACCCCGATGGATACAACGCGCCAGATAATCGGAATATGATAAATCTCCTCTATTTGAAATTTGTGCAAACGGTCCATAAAGGCTAAGTTGCAGAGCATCCAAAAGTGTTGTCTTGCCATGTCCGTTTAATCCCCCGAATAAAATTATGGGCTTTTCCTTGGATGGTGGAGTCAGGCAGGCTTTTTGGCGACCCGCATAAAGTCCATAATCATGCACGACAATTTCATCTAGAATCATGGTTTACCTCCTTCTTGCCCCGAAATCTTTTCTTGGATGTTTCTTTGCACCATTGGCTCTAAATTTAGGTTCTCAGTTAGCCTTGCTAGAGCTCGCTCTTTGATGCCATGTCGAACTCTCGCTAAATTAACGGCATCATCCTCATCTTCGTAGAAATGACTTGTAATTGTCTTTTCAAACATCTTGAACAATCCTGAACGGCGTAGCATAGATTTGTAACGTTTCTCGATAGATAATAACTCTCGGACCATCTGATAATGGATTCGGTTATCACCACACACATCAGATAAAACTTGCATCTCTTCGGCTGAAAACACTTGGTTATCGTCCAAGCTTCGCCCTGGATAACTAACTCCTAATAAGTCCTCATAAACCTTTGGAAGAATGTCTTCAATTTCATGCTTATCTATAACCCAAATCCTTCGGATTTCTTCAAGCTCTGGTAATGTGATCAACTCAATATCACGAAGATTTTCAGGAGCGTTAGTTCGCACATGTTGTTGTGCAGATAAAACTTTACGAAGCCATTCCGCCCGAACTTCTTGTCGATAAGGACCCGGTATCGGGCGATCATGAAATAATTGAACCGCCCCGTTCATTCTGCGAAAATCCCGTAAATGGCGGTCAGTATCCTGAGTTTTCGGTGGATCAAGTTCATTACGCAACTCTAATAACGGTAACATCCACTCCTTTTCCTCGTCATTCTGGATCATCGCATGCATAGACTTATCTTTCTCTACCAGTGTGCAAACCCAACACCCAAACCGGCTGTCACCACAACTTGGGGTAGAAGTGTCTACAACTAAAGGGCACTCACCATCTTCAGATGCCCCTTGATACATCGTTAATAGATCTTTGTTCCGGTACCCCCATGGATTGGATACCTGCATTAAGTATAGCCACACATCGTCATTCGTCCAATTTTCCAGTGGTGAGTAAACGAATGAATTAGGAAGGCTTGCATTAGGGCTTAGTTTTTCACGGATGCGTAGCTTCTCCAACTTCTCCATCACTTCTGCCCGTTTCTGGCTTTCTGCTTTTCTGGTTCCGAGTACAAGAATAGCTTCACCATGTTTCTGTACAACAGTAGTGATAAATTTCGTTGATGGCATGATTTTGAGACGTTCAGTACACCACCGGAATTTATGTCTGGGCGCCGGATAACCTCGACCGATTAAATTGACCCAAAATGTGTCACTAGTCTCAGGCACAAGACGATGTGCAGTTATCGGGAGTCCTTGCTCGATAGCTGCTTCATTAATTTTGTTGAGTGACTTAGATACCCATAATGCAACAATGGGGTTCTCAACCAATGTATCGGTGCTAATAACATATACCGGCTTATTTATTCGCTCCTTCGGCATTTTTGAAAGCGCGTACCATACAACCTGGAGTGCTGCGGTCGAGTCTTTACCGCCGCTATAGCCTATTACCCATGGAATCTGGTCACTTTCATAAAGTGATATAACCTCCTCATATAAAACTGCAATTGAGTCTTTCAATCCAGATTCTGCAAAAACTGAAATATTCTTGTCATGTTTTTTCATGGTCTTGCCCACTTTGTAGAAATGCATTCTCAAGTCTTTGCTCATCTGGAGAAAGAGGCACACCGATACATTTTTTTATAGCGTTAGCTGTCAATGAAACATTGCGCTCCCCTTTTGAAACTCTCCCAGCAATCATTGCGCGGCCATCCCATAGAGAGATATTGGATTTTCTCCAATCAATTTTTCTTATCTTGCTCATTCGACGTTTCCAATCTTCGGGAAACTTGCGAATGAGGGTATTGCCCGCACGTGCAAGACCTTGCAAAGCCACACCATAAGTGTGGAGGAAGTCCATTCTCACCTCTGATGATTTGATCTCTCCACGGCTAACTTGACCCCATTCCTTAATATTTGATGCGGCTTCTTCCCAAAAATCAATCGCAAGTGCAATTTTCTCTTCTGAATCATCAATCTGAATATCCTTTAAAAGTTCACCTGTAGCATGATAGATTGCACTTAATGTAAAAAGACGTAATGATCGTGCCGACAATGTGGTCTTTTCCATTTCCACCATATTACGAAATACCAGAGATTTTGAAATCATGTGCTTGACCAGTTTTGCAGAGTCATCGCGGTGGTCATACAGGATTCCAAGAGATGTAGATGGTCTGATCGCATAACGGTTTAGATCAGCAAACATTTGCTGGCAACGCTCCAATCCAACATCAAGAAAGAAAACCACGGCTATAGTCTCATCTCCAAGTTCCGGACGTTCTCCTAAAGCCGCTTGAATAGCAGCTCTTCGGTGTTGACCATCATTGATGACAAACTTGGCATCCATCGAAATATGCAAATAACCTATTTTGCTTTCACCAATGTCTATACCTTCATTGAACTGATCAAAATGCACTTCACCATCAATTGAAGCAGTAATTGCAGAGAAAACATATCCTTCTGGATTTTGGGTAAGGTATCTTGCCATTTCGGGAACCCGTGAACGATTAAGGTTTCGTTGCGCTCTCAATTCAGGAACAATTTCATCCTCATCGAATAGAAAAAGTTTAGGGATAAGACGAAGAGGGCACATCGAGACATAATATTCTCGGTGGGCTTGTATCCCTCTTATAGATGGAAAAACATATTTAAAATCAGCAACCATATTGATTTATGCAGATGTATTTTACAATTGATTACAGTTTACAAAAACAATGCAAACAATGCAAACATTAATTTCAAGACTTGCGTTTCACAATGTTCTTATGGACCAGACACGAACCAATTTTGGTCAAACCGGATATTGAACTTTTTCCATGCCACTGGATACCAAAACATAACTCACTTCCCCGTTACTAATGAAATTGCAAATCCAGGCCAGATTCTTTGCCATGCCTCATCAGGCCGATGTTCTGCATCTGGATGTCGCTCGTGCATCGGGCGATCAAAGAGCACATGGGGGAATTCCTGACCCGCAAGGTCAAGGGTCAATCGGTTCTGGCGCATGTCACCAGGCGGGAACTGGAAGCAGCGCAGCAGCAAGTGGCGGAACATCAACGCTTCCAGCACCTAGTCAAGAAATATATCCAGGTCAATGAATCGTTATGTGACCGGCGCATGAAGTCTCGGCAGACAGAAAGAAAAACGCGGCAGATGGAGCGAACCCTGAATGCCAGTCACTAGGATGGAGAATCGGCTGGATTGTCCTTGCAGGGGACAGCAGCAGTACAAGGATCGCCAAAGCAAAGAATTTATCACGGCAGTTGGAACGCTCAATATCGAGCGGGCCTGCTGCTATTGTTCCGACTGCAAGCGTGGCCGGTTTCCACGGAACGAGGCACCTGGATTGACCGGCGTTCGGTTTCGCCGGGAGTCCAGCGCATGACTGGCTTGACCAGTGCTCTGAACAGTTTTGCTGAAGCGCAAGGTACTGGCACCATACCGCGATGAAGGAAAACCGAAATACTGGACGGCCGAAGAGGATGGCAACTATCGACTGACCTATCCATCCAACATATGGACAGACATAACCATTCCGTTCTGGTCAATGCCTGAAAATACCCCTCATCCTACGCAAAAGCCGGAAAAGCTGCTCGCAAAGCTGATTCTTGCCAGTTCCAGAAAAAACGATTTTGTCTTTGACCCGTTTATCGGCAGCGGCACGACTGCCGTCGTTGCAGAAAAGCTGGGACGGCAATGGAGCGGCATTGACATCAACATGGAATATTTGTGCTGGGCAAGAAAAAGAATTGGCAGTGCCCAGAACGATCCAGCCATTCAGGGCTATAGCGGTGGCGTGTTCTGGGAGCGAAATTCCCTGCCCCGACAGCGCAAGCCCTCTTTTGTTGGCAGACAGTCCCAGACAGGCCAGGAGAGCCTGCTAGAATGACATCAAGATTTTATTACCAGGGACACCATGAGCAGGTTGCAGTTGCCATAAAGGAATATATCAACTCGCTACCCAGCTTCCTTACTCCTGAGACTGCCAACAGTCCAAGAGCAGTCGGGGATTCATTAGAGTCTCTGGTCACCGGCCAGTTTGATAATTTCCTGGGTGACTGGTGTCTCGAGTATTCAGGCGATTTTGCCCGAAGAGCGATGGCTGACATGGCATTCACCGATATTGACGGGCTCTGTTCCATGGTTGACGTGAAGACCCACAGGGAAGATACGGCCTTCAACATGCCCAACCTCACTTCTGTTCAACGACTCGCACGACTGTATGAGCCAGACACTGATTATTTCTCCCTGATCATCATCAAGTACAGGGTTGAGGGCCTAGGATGCAAGAGTTTCAGATGTGTTGTTTGTGCCCATTGAATTTCTTGACTGGCAATGCCTGACAATTAGTGCCCTTGGGTGGGGGCAGATACAGATTGCCAGCTCAAGTCACATTAAAGCCATACAGCAGAACTCCCGAAAGCGATGGATGCTGCAGTTATGCGATGCAGTGCTGGAGTTCTATCCAAGAGAGATTAGCAGGATTTCAGAGAGGATTCAGAAGTTTGAGAGTGTCCGGGAGTATTGGGAAAACAGGGAGGACATTTGGGAAAATGATGCGCTGGTCGATCATGGGCAATGATGAAGAAATAAAAACGGGTTCGACTCTGCAGGAAGATGTTGCCGAAGGACAGGAGAAGCCGAACAGCAAGCAGAACACGTATCTCATACAACCCTCGGCACATTCGCATGGCTTTTTTGAAAAATCGCAAGCCGCTCATCAGCCTGGGACGCCATCACTGGCGAATAGAAGGGGAATTGCCGACTTGTGCCTCGCTGGCATTCATGATTGCTTCACGGTGAAAGACATAAATCCCCGAACCCACGATAATCAGAATGCCCATCCAGGTCGCCCCATCGGGAAAATCTCCAAACAGCAGAAGCCCCAGTATCGTAGAACCAATAATCTCTACATACTGAAATGGTGCAAGCACACTGACTGGCGCATGCTTGAACGCATGTACGACCAGCAAATGACCAACAGTGCCAATCAAGCCAAGCCCGCACAATAGCCCCCATTCTGAAAGTGTTGGCTGAACCACGGCTAAAGAGCGAATCTCCAGACCTGATGTGCCAATCAGGAGTGCACTGCACACTGCGAGGCCGAACATGCCCGCATAAAACTGAAGTTGTATCGGGTCTTCCCTTGCCACCAGCTTGCGCGTCAAGAGTATATAAAACGAAAAGCACACAGCCGCAAAAACCGGATACATCGCAGCCCACCCGATCTCTGCAAAAGTGGGCCGGATAATAATCAGTGCTCCAATGAAGCCAATCACAATCGCGACCAGTCTCCGCCATCCAAACGTTTCTTTCAGGAAGATCGCCGAGAGAATTGTCACCATCAATGGCTCAACGAAAAATATCGATATCGCATCAGCCAGCGGCAGGTAAACCAATCCACTGAAGAAGAATAACGTTGCAGCGACCAGCAATGCGCCGCGTGCGGCATGCAGCCACAATGATGAGGGCACCCGCAATCTGCCTGCCTGCAGGATGAAAGGAAGCAGAAACAATGTCTGAAACAGAAACCGGCACCAGGTCACTTGTCCCGCAGAAATAGAGCCGGACAGCCATTTCGCAATTGCGTCGATACCCGGCAACATCAACATCGCCGGAATCATCAAGCCAATCGCCCGTGTAACCTGTTGGTTTTGTGACATAGACGGGGTTCCTTTCATTGCCTGAACCAATATCTACCGATGGGTTTCCATGCTGATTGGTTTAGCCACTATCCCGCACCTCTTGACTCCTTGATCAGAACTTGGCACTTCGCTTGACTGTTTTGCCATCATTGATGGAGCGAGCTACTGCCAGTCCACAACCGACAATCAAAATTATCCCGCCTGCTGAAATCCAGTCCGGCACGGTACCGAACATCATGAGCCCGATAATCACCGCGGCAATAATTTCAAAATAAGTAAACGGCGCAAGGGTTGAGGCCTCGGCATGACTGAATCCATATACCAGTAAAGCCTGGCTCACTGCACCAAGCATAATCATCAATAGGATAATCCCGATAAGCTCCAGCGGGATCACACTCCAGTAAAACGGCACAAATACGCTAAGGGATAATGTTGCCACCAGGCCGCCTAGAAAGGTGGTAACTACCGGATGAGACAAGGAGCCCAATCTGCGGTTGATTGCCATTTGCGAAGAGACAATCACTGCACTTAAAAATACCCACAGCACTCCAGTATCCACATAATCGAACTGTGGGCGCATCACCAGCAAGACCCCGATGAATCCTCCCATCACTGAAATCCAGCCGCCCAGCCGAACCCGTTCTCCCAGAAATATCACCGCAATCACCGTTAGCAGGAACGGGTAGGCATAGAGGATCGCGATTGCATCTGCGAAATCCGTGGTCTGTGCTCCAGTCACGAAAGCCAAGGTTGCGCCCGATAAGGTAAGCCCTCTGACAATTTGCAGTGTGGGACGACTGGGCCTGAATGTATCTGCCCCGGCAATCCAGAGAGTAATCGGCAAAAACAGCACAGTCTGACCCAAAAACCTGAGCCAGGTAATCTGAAACACACTCATACTGTCTGTGAGGTATTTCATCAGCGCCCCCACCAAAGCCGCAATACACAAGCCGCATACCACATTCACTATAGCCAGCCGGATTTGCCGATCAATATTCATTTTGGCCTTCAAGCCTCACAGGTTGTAGCAAACGGCTCAAAGTCAGAATAAGGATAGCCGCCTACGGAAGGCTGATTGTCGGTTGATGCCAAAGTTTGTCAAGAAATAAATACAGGCCATGAGAGGCATATGATTTCAGCCAGAAAATACTATTAGCAAAATAGCGGGCTTTATAATTTAAGAAATGCGGATATATTATTATAAATACAGCGACAGAAAAGCAATGCGGCACCAAGGGTAGAAAAATGAATGACATACTAGGCAGATGGCAGAACAGGACCATAATGACGTCTAAGCAGGAGCGACGTGTATTGTTGTTGGCCGGCCCTCGCCAGTGCGGAAAGACAACGCTGGTGAGGCAACTAGAATCAAGCAATGCGGAATACCGCACCCTGGATGACGGCACGTTGCAGACCTTAGCAGAATCTGACCCGATGGGATTCGTCCAGCATGACAAGGAAATGATGATTATTGATGAGGTGCAGCGTGCTCTCCCGCTACTTCCGGCAATCAAGAAAGTTGTTGACGAGAACAACAGGCCCGGCCAGTTTCTTCTGACCGGTTCCGCCAATGTCCAAACCATGCCGGATGTTCAAGAATCACTAGCCGGGAGGATTTCCAAAATCCGTCTACGCACTCTAACAGAGGGAGAGGTCATAGGAGCGGAACCCGGCTTTCTCGACAGTTGCTTTAACCGGGAATTCAAGGATAGCGATAAAACGTACAGTCGTGACGACATTATTCAATCAGCACTTCGAGGGGGGTTTCCCGAAACCCTGAATTTAGGGACTCTTGCAAGAGCTCGCTGGCACAGAGACTACATGGCAACACTGCTTTCGAGGGACCTGATGGATATTGTCCGCATCCATCGACACAAAAAAATGCGGGACTTGGTAAAAATACTGTCAGCATGGTCTTCGAAATTCATGAACATCACAAGGATCGGCACCGGTTGCGGAATAACTCGCCCTACTCTTGAGTCTTATATCAACGCCTTGGAAGGTCTTTACATTATTGAACAAGTAGAGCCCTGGGCGAAAACGGACTATGCGAGGGTCGGCAAGCAAAGGAAGCTTTTTATGACCGATAGTGGGCTGATGTCATCCATTCTTGGATTCAGGGAAGAGCGGGTCAGACTTGATCCTGACCAAGCGAGCAAGCTCCTTGAAACCTTTGCCTACAACGAACTGGCGGCGCAAGTTGATTTAAGTGGAGGTGAGTATTTCCTCTATCACTACCGGGATCGGGAAAAAAGGGAGATTGACTTGATTGTCGAAAGAGATGATGGTGCCTTGCTCGGCATTGAAATAAAGTCTGCTGCGACAATAACAAAAAATGATTTCAAGCATCTCAGATGGTTCAAGGAAAATATTGCGGATGACCAATCGTTTACAGGCATTGTGCTGTATGCTGGTCAGCATGCTGGCTCGTTTGGCGATGACCTATGGGCTGTTCCGTTTGGCGCTATTTGGAGAAAATAAAAAATCGGCCTTGCAATCTTTGCCGTCGTTTTTTTCATTGTGCTCAAGCATTCTAACCTTAAGCCGAAGTATCATCAGCCCTGCAACCGCAATCATTGCCAAACCAAGAGATTGCCCTGGTTTCGCTTCAGGCGGGTGCTGGGAGAACAACAATACCCGATCAATGAAGCCCGGTTCATGCAGGATCGCCTTGCCGCTCTCTCGTTTTATGTAATTTGATATATTAATCTTGATTTTACATAATCTATTCATTAAACTGTAGAGCATGATTCCAAGACAGGTTGCCGGCTCGATGATGGATGCTTTCCGCAAGTATCCAGTCGTTACCGTGACCGGCCCCCGCCAGTCCGGCAAAACCACATTGTGCAGGCATGTCTTTGACTTGCCGTACGTAAATCTGGAAGCGCCCGATCAGCGCCAGTTCGCACAGAAGGACCCGCGCGACTTTCTGTCCGGCTTCCCGGATGGCGTCATCATCGACGAAGTACAGCGAGTGCCGGAACTGACGTCTTACCTTCAGGTACTAGTAGATGAGAGTGGCAGAGCCGGTCAATACGTATTGACCGGCAGTAGCGACTTCAGCATACGTGCCGCCACCAGCCAGTCCCTCGCTGGTCGTACCGCACTGTTTACGCTGTTGCCGCTCAGCCTAGACGAATTATCTTCCAGCGGCATCAGGGACCTTGATCCGGACAGGATGCTTTTGCATGGCGGATACCCGCGTGTTCATGACCGGGAACTTATACCCACCTCATTCTATCGGGACTATGTTGCGACCTACGTGGAACGGGATCTGCGGCAATTTAGCATGATCAGGAACCTGGATCAATTTCAGACCTTCATGCAGCTTTGCGCCAGTAATGTCGGCCAGCTGCTGAACATGAACCGGTTAGGTTCGGACTGTGGCATCAGTCAGGCTACAGCGCGAGAATGGCTGAACCTGCTTGAAGCCAGCTATGTTGTGTTCCGCCTGAGTCCCTTCCATGCAAACACCCGCAAACGTCTGGTAAAGAGCCCGAAGATTTTTTTTCACGATGTCGGCATCGCCGCATTCCTGCTGGGCATCACTGCACCCGATCATCTGCGCACCCATCCATTGCGTGGCGCATTGTTTGAAAATTTGGTTGTTACCGAAGTCATCAAGACTGCCTTCAAGCATGGTCGCCGCCCAGATGTTTGTTTTTACCGTGACAGCAATGGCAACGAGGTGGACTTGATGCTGCGAACCGGCACTGGCTGGCTACCCATGGAAATCAAGGCCGGCAAGACAGTCAATCAGGACTATTTCAAGGGGTTTCGCCACCTAGATGGCGTGGTCGCCATGCCCGAAGGCAAACTACTTGTGTATGGAGGCAATATGCCACACACTCGCAGGGACGTGAAAATTGTGACCGCCTGTCAAGTTGCAGGCCATGTTGCTCAAATCTTGAATTCTCCATCTGCAGTAATTGCCAATACAAATCCTGACTTCAGCGGCTTGTTTTCTTGACGCATTGACATTATGTTTACCTGCTCCTTCCAAACCCTGCAAATCAGGCTTGATTTACTTGCATGGACTCCAAGGTCCAAGGCATACGGCCTTTATGAAAAATTGACATGTATGACCCGGTAGATTGATCTGGCTTCGTCTCTGGATTTGGAAGGCACTACAATCGCTTGCCGCTATCTTTGTCCTCCAGGATAGTGTACTGACAATCACTCAATGCCTGACATACCCGTTCGGGGCATTTGGGTGAATTCTCACGTGAAGCTTTTGTGACATTTCGAGTCAGGGGTTGCTTCATTTCCCCTTCGATACCGTGTCTACAACGCCCGGACAGGTTCGCAAACTGGTAGCCAGGGTGGTTTCGCCACTATAACTTCAAGCAACCCAAATCTTGCATCAGGAACTAACGCACCCTTTGCCTTGACCGGACATGAACAGGGGCGGCTTCCGGGCCACCCTTTACCGCTGCCGGGCACTGCAGTTTCCTGCCGATTTTACAAACTGATTGAATGTTGCCTTTGGTTGTGCAACAGTCTTTAGAATGGGACTTATATAGATTACTTGACAAAAGTCAATCTTCCCCAGAATAGGGGTCGATATTGACAGTCAACCCCGAACTGGCCCCACTTTCACGTCTTTCAAGCTGGTTTGAAGTTGTTTGTCGACACAGTTTTATCTTTGTTAAGTTATGTATATAAGCCCCTTTAGAATCGGCCTGTCAGTCGTCGGTGCTGGGAAACCCAGGCATGTTTTCGATGCGAGGGACCGAGTCATTCAAATGTCCATTTACTGCAATACTGCCGTAATGAAATGCCAATACTGAAGCGGGCCACTGGAGTATTGTGGCATCCCCGATAGTTCCCGAACCAAATTTGCTGCGCGTCGATGCCCATGCGAGCTGAAGCTTGTTGTTGCGAACAAACTTGACCAAACCCTTGAGATTTTTGGGGTGACTGACGTAATTATTACTCCATTTGATTTCAAGTGCTCCAATCGGCTTGAGGAACCGAGAAGATTCCACTAGATCCACTTCGCAGTCCTGATTGCCCCAGCGCGCGTAGTTCAAGTGCACGCTCTCATGAAAACGCTGAGCAAAGAGAGCGGTTTCTGCCAGATGCCCGAATTCACCCTGGTGCGGCAACGTGTTGCCGAACAAGCCAGTGTACATGGCCGAATTGGTCAAATATACCTTGAAATTCCGGTCGCGCTTGTAACGGCGACCATCCTGATCCACCCGGAAAACCCTTTTGATGAGAAAAGCCGCTTCCAGGTATTCGATATACTTCTGCATGGTCAGCTTGCTCACGCCGCTACGCTGTGAAAGTCGCTCATAGGATATCTCTTCAGCCGTATTGAACGCCAGCAGTGAAAACAGGGAATTGAGTTCCTGAATATCGCTGACGCCATACAGCTGCGGCAAGTCCCGCAAGAGCACTTTGTCAATAATATCCGATTTCACAAATCGTTCGGGGTCGCTGCGAATTATTGTCGACAATGCCAGTTCTGGATAGCCGCCGAAATTGGCATAATCGACAAACTGTTCATTGAGCCGACCAATGTCATGCAGCATGTAATGGCCAGGCTGCACTTGGTGTATTGCAGCTTGCTCTTCACGCAATTCCAGATATTCAGGGAAAGTGAGCGGCGGAAGAAGAAAGTCAGTGAATCGCCCAGCTCCTGATTCTGTGCTTTTTCGCTTGAGAGCTGCCGCCGCTGAACCCGAAACCATAATACGCAGGTCTTGACGATAATCAACCAGTGGCTTGAGATGTTTTTCCCAATCCTTGAGAGACTGAATTTCATCCAGGAAAAGAAAACGCAGACCTGCGGTATCCGGAGAAAATGACTCGACATGCTGCACAATCATTTCCAGAGACTGTCCGTGCAAGAGCGGATGGTCCATTTCGATATAGGCTATGCTTTTGGCATCAATGCCTCTGCTCAAGAGGTTTCCAATCAAGTGCCGGATCAAAATGGTTTTCCCTACCCGGCGCGGGCCAAGCAGCACTATTGCCCGGTGCAGATTTGATTCCAAAAGCAGGTCTCGAACTGGCCCAAGAAATGCGCGAGGACGCAGATTCTGTATCTCTTCGCCCATTCTGGCGCTTTCCCACCATGGATTCAGGCGTTTAAGATGTTCTCTAACCTGTTGACTGGATATGTCTTTCATCGAATATATAACTTAAGCATACCTAATTACCACTAATCATAAGCCGAGTTTCAGGAGTTTTTCCGGCATGGGCGG
>JAPOSW010000014.1 GCA_026709505.1 Gammaproteobacteria bacterium
ACGATTTCTTCCTATTTGTATCATTGGGTCCAGGTTGCTTTTTGCCGGGTTCTGGTGGAGGTGGCGGCGGTTTCACCGTATCGGTAGTTTCGGATAAAAACTGCCGTTTCCTCTCATCGGTTTCGATTCGGCGGAATCTGAATGACTGTCATTTCTTTTTGTGCTCATTATGGTTTCCAGCTATCGACAAGGGTTTTGCAGTCACTGAAGGTCTTTGAAGTATCAGTTTTTTTGTGCTTTACTGCATCTGCCCGCCCCTGTTGGGGGAGAATAGTCCTGTGTTGTCGATGCTGCATTTTATTCTGGCTTGTCGAGCAGTTCAAGGGCCAGTCTTTTCCACAGGACAACCCGATTCGCTTGATTGGCAATGCTGGTTTTGCCGAGACAGGCATTTTCATTTGCTCTTTGCACAGTCAAAGCATCTTCAACCGATACAGGATATCCGGGAGCTCTTCCAGTGATTCCAGGAATTTCAGAAATCCCCTGTCCCAAACAGCGCAGGAACAGTCTTTAGCAATATTCCAGCCCGTCCCAGCTTGCATTGCGTTCTCACTGTAGCAATCTCCGACAATGAGCATTCGTAGCGAGTGAAGCATCTCGGTCCCTTTTCCATTGCGCTTCACACGAGAACAAGCCATCACATTGGTCTATCAAGACAATTGGGGGGCAAGGCTTTCGTCGGCGCGCTTCGGCAATTCTTGAATTTACATGCAAGTCTGCAAGTCCGCACCCGATTACGAAAACCACATCAGCCGTCATTGCATCGTGGGCGAGTTTCGCATAGTAGTGGGCCTGCGGCGTCTGTTGCATTCGTGACAGCTTGTCAAAACCGGTAATCAGTGCCGATGGAAGATAGCAGCTGCCATCCATCCTGCGCTCCTGGCTTCCCGAATAGGAATAGTGAAGTCGGGCCTCGGCACGATCGTCAAACCAGCGCAAGGCATTCAAATCCTCTTGTGGATAAGCCGGGAGCGGAAAGCCGAAGTGTATCGAGCCATGAAGGTGAAACACGCTACTCACATTATCCATATCCCAGAAGGTGTCCGGCTTAAAGGGTCTCGGTCCTTTCCCGATGGAGGGATCGAAACCATGGTACAGGTCAGGGGCAGCCTGAAGGATGAAGTCATCGTAGTTCGTCGTATAGATTCGGGTACAGCAATCCTGCCGAAGTAGCCTTGGAAAATCTTCCAGAGGCACCAGGGAAATTTTCGGGTTGTCGCATACAGCCGAGATCTCGGAGAACAGAAATTCGGGAATACGGCGCACAAGCTCCCTCATCCCGGCTTTGTCGTTCGATGCCAATATTCCCTTGACGAACGGATACAGGATCGGTCTGAACTCGTTTGCTGAGCCGGCAACTGGACCAAAGAAGTTCGCGAGGATTTCCTGGGCGCAGTGGAAAACATGCTCAAAGTTCACTGGCTCTGCGCGATCATCGAGATAGCACGACAGTTTCTCGTAAATGTACTCGTATGCCTTCTCGCCACCGTAATGTTGCATGATGCTGTCAGTACGTGCCTTCTTGTGCACGAATTCAGACAATTCGGCAGTGCTAGGTGCTCCGAATTCCAAACTGGCACCCGCGCCGGCGATGATCAAGGCACGTTTTCGGCGTGTAGTATTCATGTATTCCTTGAAGAGTAGAGCCGACTACTCTACTGGCGAGGCATTCAGTTTGGATACGCTGGTTCGTTTCCGTTATAGAGTCAACACGATGGAATATCCGGTCCACGCATCATCGTTATTCATAATGCCGGCTTTCATGATAACTATTCTATCACTTAGGAGCCTGGAAGGGTGTTACACTGTCGGATAGCCACGCTGCTGCAGGACATTCCATGTGCTGAACATCATGTAAAAGTTTTCCTAATTACCACCAATCATAAGTCATGTTTCAGGAGGTTTTCCGGCATGGGCGGCGTTACTCGGGGCGAGATGGCATTTGTCCTCGCTCCGCAGCGTTCGAGAAATTCGTTGAGGCTGAGGCCTTTCTGGAACTGGACAGGATTGCACATCATAGTATGCTCCTTTTTAATCAAATGTTTACATCTATCCTGCTGTATCACAAAACCCACTTATGATTAGTGGTAATTAGGAAAGTTTTTTGCCGACCTGATAAAATTATGGGAAATTGTAAAAGCGGAATGCCTTGCGGCTTTTTTCCAGACAAAACGCGTGATATGCCAATGATTCCATCTATACTTAAGATGGCTAGCATGAAAAGAATTTTATGAGCGTAGTGGCAGACACTCTGAGCCCATTACTGCACAAAATCCAGGTGTAAAGTGTCCTCCCATGAGCTATTCCGAGGCACAGAAAATTCTCGACTCGGCTGAACGAGTCGGAAATACACTGCAGGCAACGCAAGGAGGAGTTGGGTATGTAGCGCGCAGAACAAGAACAACCAGGGATGGCGAAATCTGGCATGGCTACCCGGAAGCGTGGGATAAGATGGACCCCAAGCTGAAAATGCGCTGGCTCAAGCAAGGCCTGATCAAGCGCAGGGATATCCGTGATTGCAAAAGCCGTGAAAAGGTTCGGGACGCATTCGGAGGCCGCCATGTTGGCGGGTGAGGACCAGTTTCATGTCTTTGGTGAAAGGACCAGCTTTGCACTGGAAGTTCATCATGTTCCTGGAAAGGAACATGATGCAGAACCGGAAGACAGCAAGGGATCCTGGGGCAAGTGGCGTCTTTGGGTTGCCGATGAAAATCTATGCAGACTCCGGCTGAAAACACAGGACGGGCCGGTAGAAATCGATGAAGTGCAATGGTTTCTGGCGCCACTGTTTCGCTGGGTAATCGGTAACTGGGTGCCACTCCTTCATGAAAAACGGCTGCCCCACGGTGACAGCAGATCACGTTCGGCACGGGCAGCATATCTCTCGATGCTTGAGAGTGCAGGTGATGACCTTGATCGGTTTACCCCGTGGCAGTACTGGGCACGGCGGCATTCGCTAAGAGCTGCATCGGACGGCGGCATTGTACCTGACCTGTTTATTCAACGGATTTGTGACAGTCTGGAATTCTCCTGGGGTGATCGAATTCAGCCTGGCGCTGATGATGCAATATTTGTCATGGAAAACGGAGTAGCCAGGGTTTCCGTGGATGCTGTGGCGGAATCACTTTATTCTGCCGTGAACTGGTTTTTACAGGAACACGAGAAAAACTCAACCGCATGGGCTGAGGAGCTCCGGCTTCAGTGGGCACAGACAATTCGCGAGTCCACAATGACTTCCATGCTGTCCTGGTATCTTGATTCAAGCCCGCAGCCAGGGTCATTAACGGATAAGTTCCAGGCTGCCACCGAGAAATTGCGGAAATCGCTGGAATCAGTAAATTCAAGCCAGTCAGCGAAGACGCCATGGCTGGGAAACCTGTCTCCCGAGATAGCGATGTTCGGTGATCTTTCCCCTGATGCTGCCGTGACCCTACTGGCTGAATTCTTTAATGCGCAGGCTGATGGAGTTGATGAAGGCCCCTTGTCGAGCCTGGTCTCTGATCGACCTGCCTGGACTACAGTGTCGCCGTGGGACAACGGCTATTCACTGGCTCTGGATGTTCTGGATCAGGCTGATCCTGCACCGGATGCACCATGTACAAGGATCGAAAGCATGCTTCACCACCTGGGCATTCGGGCATGCGACATCAGTCTTGGCGAACAGGGTCCCAGAGGAGTTGCGCTTGCCGGTGGCAGTTTGCGCCCGACAATTCTGGTCAATTCGGACAATGTCCGAAATTCGCCCCGCGGCAGGCGCTTTACGCTGGC
>JAPOSW010000064.1 GCA_026709505.1 Gammaproteobacteria bacterium
TTTCATCTGATTTTTCATAACCGCTTTCTCTTAGGCTTTTTTCCAATTCTTCCTGCGACAACACTTTATCCGCAATCATTCGCATCTGGGGTGGATGATGCGGACTGGAGTTATGAGCTGGAAAAACGGGTGGATCGATCTACCCGTTATAATCATGTGATTGTGCAGTGGCCAGTCAATATTGGAGTTATAAGTTAGTGTGCAGTGGTCAGTTGATGCTGATGCGGTCTGAATAAGGGCCGAGCCTGGGCACGCCCTGCCAGCTGTAGATTGGCCAGGAGCCAATGTAACTGGTCTGCGAGGAGCATGCCCAGACGCGATCGGGGCTCCAGAACTTCTGTTTCCACACCACCGCAGGGTCTCTGGAGATCACCAGCACGGGCGGAAACAGCTTCAGCTTCGGCACGTGGACGAAGCGCCAGTACAGCAGGGGCATTAGCCGAGGGCGCTTCCGGGCAGCTTCGTCCCAGCGGCGCATGTAGCGCACGCAGGCGCGCAGGTACTCGGTGCGTTCCAGGTGGCCATCATACACTTCGTCGGCAAATTCGAGATATTCTTCAATCGTCCTCACTGGTTTCGTCCCGTCAAAAAGTTCTCGTTGTTCAAGTCCAGACCTCTCGTGCCCGCAAGCCGCATGATCTGCAATCGGTACTGCATCGGAATCCTGTTGCTCCGTACCCAGCCGCGAACGAATTGCGGAGTCCGTTCCACTTCGTTCGCGACGTCAGATACCGTCAGCAGCTTGATAATGGTTGCATCGTTCATTCTAATTCAACTCCTGTAGTATTCAACTCCTGATTCAACTCCTGTAGTAATAGCCTGGCGACATTTTCGGCGGTATGCGTAAGCCACATAAGGAAGTTTTTGGGAACCTGGAAAGTCTGGAATTTTGTGAATTACTAGAAATCGACTATAACCTGATTGTAAGCGAGCGCAAGCCTGAAGCCCCTAGGAATTTCAATTGCTTTCTTGCTGAACTTGTTAAAATCGAATCAGCAAGAAATTTTTTAAAAAAGTTGTTGGCTAGTTAAGTATATCGTTCCTAATCCATAAATAGAATGCTCGGCATTGAGTGCAAGGCCATATGTAATGCGGGTTTCAACCCTCGGCCTGGAATCACCCATTGGGTGATTCTACAGACCTCTCGACAATCACGCCGCACAAGGCCTTGGGTACTCTCATGTTTTCTGTTTGTGGATTAGGGCATTCAATTCATGAAGACGTGATCATGGCACATAATATCAATGAGTGATACCCTTGTTCGGGTTTTCTGTCAGACACTATGCTATGGATATTATTGTCGTTATGACGAGCTCGAAGATTATGGTTCACGCCAAAGCATTGTTTTTGGATGTCAGTAGATACTGATCGCATGATACTCGGCAATTTCGCAGAGAAAAGCGTTTCTAACCATCTGGGGTTTCGAACGTCACCCATTCGATATGTCAAATTTAGTGATTGGCAATAGCTTCGTTTTGTAGAATAAACCGGACCTCGATTGGACAGCAATCAAGTTATACTTGCCTGTAGATTATTGATCAATTTTGATTGTCCGTTATGAACTGGCCCACAGAACAACTGAACGTCCTGCAGGAACCCCTTGAGACGTGTTCGCTTTCTCCCACGACCGGTTTCACCCGAAATGGTTGCTGCGAGACAGGACCAGGGGACTTCGGTTCGCATACAGTCTGTGTTCAGGTTACTGAAGAATTTCTGGTTTTCAGTAAAGAACAGGGCAATGATCTCAGTACACCCCGACCCGAATTCGGATTCCCCGGCCTGAAGGATGGTGACCGATGGTGTGTCTGTGCACCACGTTATGCTGAAGCACTGAAAGCTGGTTTTGCGCCACGTGTGTTTTTACGGTCTACCCACCAGAATGCACTCGAATACGTCAGCTTTGCCAGCCTTATGGAAAAAGCTCTGGACGTATCCTGAATTGAGCAACAACCTACATGTAGCTATCGCCGGTGCTGGCATTGTCGGCGTCAGCTGTGCCTTGTGGCTTCAGAGAAAAGGCTTCAAGGTCTCCCTGATTGACGAAAACGAACCCGGTTCGGGTGCTACATCCGGTTGCGCATGCACACTGGCAACCTATGGCTGCATTCCAGTCAACGACCCTGAGATACTCGGACAGCTATCTCGTTTGCTGCTTGACTCTGATGGTCCTCTTCGAATTGACCCATGGCATGTATTTACCCATTTACCCTGGATAGTTTCGTTCTTGAGAAACTGCAAAAAATCAAAAGTCGACTATACGACAAGACATTTAGCCAGATTGCTTGGCGAAACCAGTGAGGGCCTGATGCCAATCGTCAAGCAGGCTGGTGCCGAATGGCTGCTCTCCAACACCGGTTTTTTGGATCTCTACGAGACTCAATCCGAATTTGAGCATAGTTTGCCAAAGCAAGAGTACAGAGCCGAGCATGGCGCCCGGTTTCAAGAATTGAATACCCAGGAAATTCAGGAACTTGAGCCTGCAGTAAAGCAGACGTTTGAGCGAGGGCTGCTGTATGGAGATATCATGCAAGTCAAACATCCCCAGAAACTTGTGGAGAAGCTTTTTGACCACTTCATGGCATCCGGCGGTCAGCATATCCGGGAAATGGCGCAAGGGTTGATCTATACGGAAGATGGCATGAAAATCTTTATGCGAAGCAGAAGGTATTTGCGTGCCAATCGCTTTGTGGTCTGTGCTGGCGCCCACTCAGGGAAAATAGAAGGTTGTGATATTGAACGAATCCCGCTCGGAACGGAAAGGGGCTATCACATTCAGTTTTCAGGTTATGAACACCTGATTGAACGACCGATTTGCTGGAACCGATATGCGTTCTATGCTGTTCCCATGCAACTGGGCTTGAGAATGGCAGGCACCGTTGAGATCAGCGGACTCGACAAGCCCAAAACCCCCGAGCGAGTCGAGTACATGAAAGACAAGGCTAGTCGAATGTTTGGCTTGAGCGAGCAGCCTGATTCGGATTGGCTTGGATTCAGACCGACCTTGCCCGATGCCTTGCCGATTATTGGGCCATCCAATGCACCCAATACCTACTATGCGTTTGGCCACCAGCATCTCGGACTGACGCTAGGGGGCATTACCGGAAAACTTATCTCCGAGATAGTCGCCGGCGAAAAGCCCTCAATGGATATCCGGCCCTACTCAGCCGATCGATTCAAATGAATCTCGAAAGCAGTAAATGCTCACTGGACAGGATTGTACAAGAGTGTTGAAATGAACCATAAATTATCGGTGAATGACTGAGGTCAAACAACAGAATTATTAATAACTAAAATGGTCCATATTTTAATGACCCCAGTTCCACTCCGAAGTGCAACACTTCCCCCTGTCTGTCCATGAAGGCGTAGCCTCATGGACAGACAGGGGGGGGGGAATCAGGGTCGCGAGGCATCCGGTCAGCCTCCGAAACGGAGACAGTCTCGACTTTCCGGCATTGCAGGCGACGCAATCCGGCCCTGCAAGGCCTGCAGCAGGCCCTGCAGGCGTGCGTATCCAGCGCCCGCCATTGCGGACGCGGCG
>JAPOSW010000058.1 GCA_026709505.1 Gammaproteobacteria bacterium
CGGTGCCTCGCGCCGATGATCGTGTCCAGCTCCCGGTCGCCGATGCGGCTCTTCTCCTCCTCCGCAGGACGCTCGGCAATGTCCACCCGCCCCGGAATGTGGCCCCGACCGGCCCGCCAGTTCGGCTTCTTCCCCCCGCCGCCTGAGGCACAGGTACAGCCCACCGCCCGCCTTGCGGTCCGCCCGGAGCTGGCGGCTCCACTCCCGGCCCGCCGTCGCCTCGCCCAGGCGCTTCAGGCGGCCCTCGGCTTGCTCTGGAATCCTGCCCTCCCTCAGCAAGCCCTCGATGCGCCCCCACAGCTCGCCCCCACAGCTCGCCGGTCAGCTTGCGGGGAACGATCGAAGCTTCATGGCGGCGGGCGCAGGCCCTAGCCTGTGCCGATAGCCGCGGTCTCCCCGGTTGCGGGCAATCTCGCGGCTGATCGTGGCCGGACTCCGGCCCAGCTGATCGGCGATTTCGCGGATCGACAGGCCTCCGGACAGCGGGACCTTGATCTGGCATCGTCGCTGCAGGCCAGCTGGCGGCAGCTCTTGCGCATGACAGTTCTCCGCCGGTTTTGACATGGAGATTGTCATCCGCCTGCTGGCCGCCTGCAGCACGCTAACGCCCCCCGGGGTGTTGCACTTCAGAGTGGAATTGGGGAAAGGAAAAGCCACGACTGTTTGTGTGTTAACAATTACAAGAACAAGGACTATCCTGTGACAATAGTATTCGTTGGTGGCTCTCGACGCATAAAGCACCTGCCAGTGGAAGCAAAGACTCGACTTGAAAATGTCGTGAGCAAGGGGTTGCCAATCCTGATAGGGGATGCAGATGGGGCCGACAAGGCGGTACAAGAGCATCTTTCTGACTTGCAATACAAAAAGGTGTCGGTGTACTGCTCGGGTGACACATGCCGCAACAACATCGGCAAATGGAAAACTTGTAATGTGAACGCAGGGAATCAACAAAAAAACTTCCAGTTCTATGCTGTCAAGGATCGTGAAATGGCCCATCATGCCAAGTTTGGACTAATGATTTGGGACGGCCACAGCCCTGGAACAATCCTAAACATTCTGCGTCTGGTGAAAGCCTCAAAAATGGCAGTGCTGGTCAGCGTTGCACAGAGGTCGGAAATGGAATTCAAGAGTAAAAATGATTGGGATGACTTTCTCTCCGGATGTTCATGGAAACTACGTCGAGATATGGAAAAACGGGCAATTCAAGACGAACTATTTATGTTGAGGCCAGAGCAGGAATGCCTTAATATGCCTTGTTCTGATGAATTTTCCCTCGATGGACGGCTAGATTGAACTCAAAAGCGGAAACAACTCTGGCAGATTAAAAGTCCCAGTCCCAGTCCCAGTCCGAAGTGCAACTTGGGAATGCAGAAATAATTCTCCGCTTCTCTGCGTTCTCTCTCAACCCATGTAACGGATTACCATGACTCCCAGGGCGACAACGGATGCCGCAAAAATGCGCTGACGGCCAAACGGTTCCTTCAATAACAAGGCACCGATCAGGGCGGCAAAAATCACGCTGGTTTCGCGCAATGACGATACCAGGGCCATCGCCCCCAGCCCCATTGCATGAATGACAATGCCATAGGCAGCAGACGAGGCCAGACCGCCGGCCAGTACCTGAGCCGGATTTTGTGCCAGAAAGGCAACCCAGTTCTGTCGCTGAAACCATGTCAGCCAGATCACGATAGGGACGGCTTCCAGGGTAAACAGCCAGAGAATATAGGACAGGCTGTTTTCCACCTGCCGTACGCCAACGCCATCGGTAACGGTATACATGGCGATAAGAATACAGGTAGCCAGCGACCACCCGAGCGTGGGCGTCAATCGATACGGATTATTGATGCCAAAAAAAGCCAGGGACATCAAGCCCGCGCTCACCAAAAAGACTCCAAGCAATGCCTGCAGGCTCAGCACTTCGCCGAAAAAAATGGCGGCTCCAGCGGCTACCAAAACTGGCGCGAGGCCACGAAACAACGGGTACACAAGGGAAAGGTCACCGCTCAGGTATGCCCGCCCCAAGGTAAAGTAGTAGACATTGTGTATCAGCATGGATGCGATCAAAAACACCCAGGCTTCAGCCGTTGGCAATGGAACCGTCCAGAGCAGACCCAGAGAGACCAGTCCGGCGACGAGGCGATAGGCGGCAATACTGTAGAGTGGATTTCCTCCTGATTTGGCCAACGCATTCCAGCCCGCATGCAGTGCGGCGGCAAACAGAACAAGCAGTACCAAGTTGGTCGACATAGATTCAGCGGTATCGGAAGATGGGTTTGATCGTTCGGATTAGAAGAACAGTGATGCCAGATTCGTCAAATGCATGGTCAGAGTCGGTTATAACGCAATAATTCACTTCGGGTAAAATCGGGTGTCATTTCCAGACAGTCTCCATTGGAGTGCATGCACCGAGTTATCCCTGAATGATGATGGTAGTCACTTTCTGCAATATCCAATTGTCGCAAGCAAGAAATCCGCCATGTTGGATGTCGGAGGTTATTGGTTTCAATCCTGGTAAATGCCTCTGCCCACCTTGGCAGGTGAGAGAATCAATCTTTTACGGGTGGGCGGTCTATAAATTGTACCGCCTCTCCACTGACTCCATAGCCGGGCGCACGGATTCTCTCAACCGCATTCAATTCGGGTACCATTCGGTCCTTGACTTTGAAATCTGAAATCAAATTGAATCAGAGCCAGTTTTTGCATAGCCTTCGAAAGGACTGCTTTGTGCAGGTTCCGTCCTCGTTGTCTCGAAAGGAGATTGAAGCCGCGGCAAAAGGATTTCTTTCCTTTTTGTCGTTGCCTGCAAAAATCCGACAATGCCTTCATTTTCCTGCCACGGTACCCCGAGCCAGTGCCGATGGGTATACCGATAAGGTAGATTTGGAACATAAGGATTCAAAACAGTTTTTCCATTGGAAGCCGGCCCTCATGGAGCGGGCGCCTTGCCAAAGTCTACGCCAGTCTGAGCCCGTGATTGAGGAGTTTTTTCAGCTGGCCGAGCATGTATATCAAAAGGCAGAAGCCATTCTTGAAGAGGTTTACTCCCAATACCTGCCTCAATATTATCCCCAGATTTTCCATGCAGGATGCCTGATTGATGGCATTTTGCGTTTTTTATGCTACACCCCGAATCCAGAAGGGAAAATTGGCGCCAAGGGGCATTTTGACAAGGGGTTCAGTACTTTGGCTTTGGGAGACAGTGCCCAGGGTCTGCGAATTGGATCTTGTGCAAAGCATCCGCTAACAGAGGTGGAATATCAAGACCGGCAGGCCATTTTCATGCCGGCATGGATGTTGTTCCAGTCTTCCGATGGTCAAATCAAGCCTGCCTGGCATGAAGTGGTTTCGGATTCAGCGAAGCCGGTCAATGCGTTCTGTGCACGTTGGTCCATTGTGTTTTTCATTAATGATCCAAATATGCAGTACACAAACTGGGATGACGTTCACACTCCTCTTCATTAACGACAAATCCTGCTGAAAAAACGGAATCCGAATAGCTATGGTCAATGCCAGGAATTATGGAGGTTAAGTGTCAGGCCATTTGGGGTGGGTATATACTTTATTGCCAAGGGCTTGGTAATAATGATACAGCAATGTTGTTGATTGATTTCGGTTGTGTTTCTGTCTAATCTAAACCGTCATTATTGTGCCTTTCAATCACTCTGCATGCCATGAAACATTCTCCGTTTGGTTTTGTTATTTTGGCATGATAGGATTTCCAGCCCCGACTGTTGATGTCGATCCTAGACTAATGGAATGGTCCGCTGAATACTGCCTATTTCACTGATTGCCTCTCCTATAAGCCTTTCCTTCTGGTTCATTTCAGCATTACCTGTATTAGTTCGCTCTTCAGTTGTCAGCAATGAATCCGGATCTGGGCTCAGTTCATTGCGATAGGCATTGGAGATTGAATTGTGCATATTCTCTGCACTAAAGGTTATCCGCCTAACCAACAGGCCTGTCCTGTGGACAATTGGTTTGTAAGCAACTGACCATACTATCACGCCCCTCCTATTCCAAATCCGCAAGATGCTCCAGCATATTCAGATCAAGTGCCGATGCTAGCATTCTGCATTATTTGGTTATAAGCTCCCTGTACATTCTCTATCGCAGACGCAAGCTGAAATATATACTCATAAAGTTCTGTTATTGAATTTTCATAATCTACTTTACAGTGCGAATATTCTGCTTGCGCGGTCTGTGTGCTACTCCTAAAAAAGTGGAGTTTTCTGGCAGGCACTACTTACGAGCAGTTGCTCAAATTGTACGCTTTTTCAAAAGCCAGGATATGTATAATAATCATGAATACTTACATATCAATGTATCTACTCGCCTCCTGTCGGGGATGAGTAGATACCAAATTACGATAGTTTGAGTACAATACGAATTATTGACATTGTCAACCATATGTATTTATCGCATAAATTACTTGTATGTATACATTGATCAGTCATGTGTATATGTTCGTATATAATTGAAACTTATAAATAAATAATACATGCGAAGTTAGAATGGGCTTTATAGAGGGAAATCTGGGTTATATTCTTATAATACTAAGCGTGATTCTTGGATTTGGAGCATTAATATTCAAGGCGGGTAAATGGGTGGGCTCTACCGATGGAAAAATCTCCAGATTACAGGCATCAGTTGACAGCATAGAGAAAAGAATAAAAACAATCCAGGAAGATATAAAAAAACTGTTCAGAAATTATCCATCGGAGAAAACCGCCGACGCATCCAGCCCTCTGCATCTAAACGATTTAGGCAAGAAAGTATCTGATCATGTTCAGGCTGATGTCTGGGTGGTTGAAAACTTCAAAAGCCTTGTCAACGAGCACAATAGGGAAAGAGGAATTTGAGATATTTGATCTCTGTACCAGTTACGTCAATAAATGTTACGAGAATGACGTTGATTTGTTTCGGAAGGTAAGGTCATCCGCATACGAACATGGAATTGACGAAGAGCAGGTGCTGATGGTATATCGTCTTGAATTGAGGGATTACATTCTGAATATCCGCCAAGAAAACAGGGTAGTAGCAGAAAAATCGCATAACTCCCATGACCATACCACAAACCAGCAGCCTCGTTGGCCTGCTGGCAAAGGCCATGCGGGAAGTATTCATCTAGGCAGTAGAGAGAGCCGGTGAGCCGTTGACAATAGAAGTCAAGGCTATCCGTACTGAAATGCACGACATGTAGGCAAGACTGAACAAAAGGATTGATACCCTATTATTTTTTGGGAATTATATACCTTAGTCACATTTGCCCGATGACTGATGCAACCGGCACTGATGCCCAGACCCTGCAGCCGTTCATCAGGGAAAACGTGGATACAGGGGCAACCGTTTACACTGACGAACACGGGGGCTACAATGGCAGGGCGCGATTCTGCGGCAAATGTGACTAAAGTATATAATTCCCTATTTTTTACATTATTTCTGCATCCATTCCTCGGATTTTTTTGAATCACAGCTGGGACAGAATGTCCCGGATTGTCCCGAAAAGTTCCAATACTGTCCTTTTCCCGGCAGTCATGGCTGCTCCCACCCCAGGCCTGATGGCCGGGATGATGGAGTCGAATCAAGCCGGAATCCCCTGCCGGTGAATTCAACAGGCGAGCTTGCCGGAAATGGACTGCCTGAAAACTGACTGCTCAAGAAAATAATTAGTCAGACCCGTTCCGGTTCCACCGGAACAGAAGAAGAAACGCCCTGGATTAATTGCTGGAAGAATCCTATGCTTTTACGAGATAATGCAAAAATAACAACTAGGGTCAGCCACAGGAATTGTGGATCCGGGTGGTCGGAATACAGAACCCGAATCGCATCCATCAACGTGAACTGACCCTCGGCCATCGCAGCCCGCTCTTCCAGACTGTCAGTCTGGCCGCATAATGACCTGCATAAATAATCGGGCAGGGAACTGGACGACACGCCGCATCGCGCCAGCCTTTTCCCCTAACATACCGCTCTTATGTCGAATGTCAAAATCTGACGATGCGCATGTCCATGCCCTGATTCGCTCTCGATAAAGCAGATTAAATATCCTTTGGACTGTGTCATGGCAGTTGCATTTTGATAATGGTATTGGATTTATCGGTTTTGGCTTTCAGCCATATAATCTCCATTCTTTACGCTGGCTTGGCAATCGGCGCCATCGCTACGGCTTTAGGCAAAAACAGGACAGCAATAAAGATGAATATTGCGGACAAGGCGAGAATCGGAAATAGTACCTCAAAGCCCCAGCGTCCATGAATCCAGCCGATCAACGGAACAGTTGATGCCATCACGGAAAAAGTCACGATGTAACGCAATGCGTAGGCTCGAGCACGCCATTCACTCTTGGCCAACCTCCCAACGAGCACATCATTAATCGGAATTTGACCAAATACTGCGAGCATGAAGGCTATCGCTATCAGGAGGGCCGCGACACCGGAAAGTTGGGTCATGGCAAGCAAAAAAACTGCCTGCACAATGGCTACGGTCGCGAACACCCTGCGCACGGAATAACGGTCCACGAGCCAGCCTACAGCCAGCTGGGCGAAAGCTGCAATGGTGAACACGATGAATGCATAACCGCCCACCGCAGTGGCTGAGACAGCCAGTTCTCCAAGTCGCTCTTCAAACACTTTGGGTAATGCGAAAGTCGTGCTTTGAAACACAATCCCCCCAATCCCGGTGGTCAACAACACAATGGCAAAAGCCTTGAACAGGGTTTTTTTTGCCAGCAGGGATGTTCCAGCGGATGGTGTACTTTCTGGTTTGTCCGGTCCTACGGCTTGGCGGTGATGCCTGACGAAGACAAAAAAGCCGATGCCAATTCCAAGAGAAAAAATCCCCGGTGCGATGAACGCATACTGCCATCCCGCGATGTCGATCAATAAACCAGTGATCAACGCGGCGGAAGCCACTCCCATATTGCCAAAAATCCCATTGATTGCCAATGGAACGCCGGTGTTCTGTCGTCCCTGCACGACCAGTGCCAGCCCCACGGGGTGGTAAATGGCGGCCATGGCTCCCAGCAGAGTCAGATAAATCGCCATCTGCATCGGGGTTTCGGAAAACCCGGCCAAAATTGAAGTCAGGCCAATGCCAATGAAAAACACCACAATCATGCCCTCGCGGCTCCATTTGTCAGCCAGCCAGCCGGCAGGAATGGCACAGAGTCCAAAAGCAACGAATCCCGGCGTGGCGTAAGGGATCAACTCGCCATAAGACAGATTCCACTCTGTCACCAAAGTAAGGGCGGCTGCAGTAGCAAAAATCAGCACAAACAGGTGGTCGAGAAAGTGGCCGATATTGAGAAACAGGAAACGGATTCGCTGATGCGACATGGGACAAGACCTACGACTTTGATCTCGGTAAAGGGATAATACCTGAATTGGCGATGCAGAGATACAAGGCGTGGAGTATACCGGCAGGTTTTTCAATAACTCAAACTCCGTGAAAGGTCAGTTGTTTTTAGACTGGGAAATTTCCCTCAGCCCTATAGCAATCCAGAACAGCTGTCGTTGCTGGTTTTGGGATGTTTTCGCGATTTCTCTGCCCAGCTTATGTCTCTCGTGATTTTCATTTGCCCTGATTGCCGATATATTCAGCGGGTTCATGCCGACCATGATATGAGAACCTGACCGGTTCCGATATACTCGCATCACGAATTTTTATAAACCTGAACTTCCTCAAAAGAACCGAGATGGTTGATTCTGATTCATCCCCGACAAGCGGGGCACAAGCGAAAACACCCGGAAAGGATTCGATCAGCCCGGCCGTCTGGAAACAAATCAAGGAAAAGCTCAATGACATCGAGCGCGAGAATACCGTTCGGATTCTGCTTGCAGTCGAGTCCGGCAGCCGGGCTTGGGGATTTCCGTCGCCGGACAGCGATTATGATGTGCGATTCCTCTATGCGCGGCCTCGTGATTGGTATCTTTCGATCGGCCCCCGCCGGGATGTGATTGAGTGTCCCATCGTGGACATGCTGGATATCAATGGCTGGGATATAAATAAGGCGCTCGGACTACTGCTCAAGGCCAACCCAGTCCTGTCCGAATGGCTGTGCTCTCCCATCCGCTACAGGGAAGACCCGGCATGCACGAAACAGCTGTGCGCCCTTGCAGCCAGAGTCGCGTTCGCGCGGCCATCGCACTTTCATTATCTACATCTCGGACGGTCGGCCTACGCAAAAATCAGTGATCGCGAGTCGGTCGCAACAAAGAAATACTTCTATGCAATCCGCCCGGCACTCGCGCTCCGCTGGTTGCGCACCCGATCGGGTCCGCCGCCAATGGATCTGCCCAGACTCCGCGATGGCCTTCACCTGGAGCGCGAACTGGATGAGGAGATTGAAAGGCTGGCGGTTGCAAAATCTGAATCGACCGAGCTCGGCATCGGTTCCCGCATCGGTGAAATCGACCGTTTCATCGAAGAGGAGTTTGCACTTGCCGACATCGCCAGTCTCTCGAATGGCGCTGGTACCCCCGATCTCCTTGAGGATACGAACCGCTTATTCCGTGAAATTGTCGATGAGGGATCCTAATTCTGCTCTGTCAGGGCGATATCATGAGACGGAACCATTCCGCACGACAACAGTCTGAAGGTCATGATCCGGCATTTCATTCAGGCTAATTGAGAATTGAATTGACAATTAGCCATTATCATGCATCAGAACAGCCAGAAACCACCATGGCCTTCATGCCTCGAAACGCAGAGACCCGACTTCAATACTTGGCCAGAGGCTACTTCGTGGTTGTGGTCACCGGACCCCGGCAGTCCGGCAAGTCTACTCTGGTTAAACATGCCTTTCCAGACCACCGTTATGTATCACTCGAAGATCTTGACCAAAGGGAATTAGCCGAACAGGATCCTCGTGGTTTCTTGAATCAGCTTGATGGAAAAACCATTCTGGACGAAGCACAACATTGCCCAGACCTGTTTTCATACATTCAAACACGCGTCGATGAAAGACAGCAACCTGGGGAATTCATCCTGACAGGATCCCAGCAGTTTGGATTGTTGTCCGACATTACGCAGAGCTTGGCAGGCCGGGCCGCTTTGCTGACTCTGTTACCCATGACTAATCGCGAATTGCGGCATGCAAAAAAACTGACCAGAATCTCGATAAGACACTCTTTTGCGGTGCCTTTCCTGTCTATTCATGACCGCATGCTTGATCCGCACACCTGGTATGAAAACTATGTGCGAACCTACCTTGAACGAGATGTGCGACAATTGATAAATGTTCGAGATTTACGCACATTTCAACGTTTTACAAGAATGTGTGCAGGCCGGACGGGACAACTCCTCAATCTTTCCTCTTTAGCCAATGACTGCGGTATTACGCATAACACTGCAAATGCATGGATATCCCTACTGGAAGCCAGTTATATCGTGCACCTGTTGCCGCCGCATCATCAAAATTTTAACAAGCGCATGGTCAAAACGCCCAAACTGTATTTCCTGGATACCGGTCTTGCAACCTGGCTGCTCGGCATCCAGAGTTGCGAACAGTTGATTACCCATGTTCAAAAGGGGGCTTTGTTCGAAACTTGGGTTGTAAGCGAGCTGCTTAAAGCCCGTTTTAATGCGGGCAAATCCTCAAATCTCTACTTCTGTTCTGGCGTGATCGCTCTGGTCACCAAGTAGACCTTTTGATTGATCATGGAACCAGCTTGTCTGCCCTTGAAATCAAATCCGGTCAAACTATAAGTAAAGACTATTTTCGGGGTCTGGAGTTTTGGAACAGGCTGGCAGGTGAAACCGCAGGACATTCATGGCTGGTTTATGGCGGTGACAATCGACAAATTCGTTCGAATGTCACCGCTCTGCCTTGGCATGAAATCGACCCTGATCAGATTGTGAATCAAAACAACGTCCAAGTGGATATGGAGAATACTTGAGTTACCCTATTTGGTACTGGCCCTGACAAAGATGGGTTACCTTTAGTCTGCTTGACATCGAACCCATGCTCTCATTGGGTTCTTGCCGATCATGCGACTATATACATGATGTTCGTAGTAATACACTAATGCCTTTCGTACTTCAATGTAGATTATGCAGTACCCGTCGGAGTTTGGTTTTATATCATATTCATTCTGAAGTGCAAGGTAGGCATTCTTTGGTAAATCTGGATTAATCCTAAAGGCGATTTTCTCATATTGATGCCACTCTTTATCATCCTCTACCCCGATGTATTCTGATTTTCCCAATCTTAGATTAGAGTCATCCAAAAAACGACTAGGTACCAAATCCAAATATCCCCAGTCAATTTTTTTCTCTGAACTTCTGACTAAGAGATGCCCTCTGGCGTGTATTCGCCTCGGTGTTCGCACCAAAGTATGGGGGGAGAACTGTACGTTGAGAACACCATGATTCTTGAATAAATAATTCCCAAACAAAGTACATTTCTGAGCTGTCGCACGGCAAACCCAAAATGAAGTCTCTGATGATTCTGGTGGAATAATGTCAATAATGTCAATTTCGGCAAGACTTGACAAGCCTTTACGTTCATGTCGTCTCCATTTACGCTCAACATCAAGAAGACTGAAGAAGTCCCATAGGTCAGGCTGGCTGATTTTCGGTTCAATAATTAGGGACCGACCATGTTTCTTTCCTCTAGTCTCTTCTATATCCATACCTCTCTTTTGTATAAAAGGTGTTATCACTTCTTTCTGCAAATGTTGACGTGTTCGACCGACCGCCTCGGCAAATTCCTTTGCACTCAAATTTGCACGCCAGTAGAGAAGAGCCTCATAAATTTTAGATAGGTCTAGCATAATCATTATTCTATTTGTCTACAGATATTTTATTGTAAATTAATATTACTTTAAAATAAATCAATGATTATTTATTATAGAAAATGCTTGGGAGCAATTTATTTGCAAGCCCGGCTTGTATAGAGAAAAAGTATCATGCAACGAATGCTAATAACGCCATCTAGATCACAAAAGTTGTATTTTCGCTATCTCGATAGCATCCACGCCGCACTTGTAGAGGGGCTTGTAGAAACAGGCATCCCGGGTGAGTTGATTGTCGGGCGTACAGCACACCCATGGACATTTGCTTGCCTTGGTTGGACGCGTAGGGGAGGGCAGCGCTTTGTTTCAAAACTTATAGTTTCATCACCATCAGAAATTATTTCGGAAGGATTAAAGAAAATAGACCCCGCTAATATAAAGAAAGCATCGGTCAACGGTGACCTGATCGATTTGCATGGTGCAAATATTCATCATGATAATCATATTCCTCTTCATGGAACCCAAGAATTATGTGTCGTTTTCCCCGGGCGTTTTGCCTTGGCTCTTCCAAAGAAAATTTGTAGCAAAACGAAATATGCAAGATCTTCAAGTGATATTGATTTTACAGAAGCCATCAAGGCAGGACTTGATCGCCGTGCAGGACGCACTCTTGACCTTCAAATAACAATAGATCCGCTTTCACTTGCCATTGAGGGAACTGCAATTCCTGTAGCACTCCGCAAATCTGGAAAACAACGAATTCTAGTACCCACATTCAATATGCCCGTGACTCTTCGGGGAAATCCAGATGACATCATGTGGGCATTTCATGCTGGCTTCGGCGCGAAGACACGACAGGGGCTGGGTTGTCCTACCCTAACAAAATGACGTTGATTGGAGATAACCCGTGTTATCAGAAGAAATTTATAAATCTTTTCTTCAAACTGTAGTCAAGAGTGGAGTTTTTTCGGAGGATGAACTCGCATTTGAGGCTGATCATATCAGCGATGAAACACTCAAAGCAATTAAATCAAAGAAGCGCATTGACCACCGCCTTCCATATCTCGCGCGTATTTCCGGAAAGGGTGGAACCGATAGCAACGGTGTCCGATATGAGGAGTGGCATAATGTGTCAATGCTTGAGCATGCTACATCAGTAGCTCGTGGTGCGCTTGTATTTGCTGAGCGTGACTTGCTAATGGCTGATAATGATATCAGTGAGGTTGAGCTCGCGGTGCGCTTGGCTCGCATTACAGTAGTCGGTTTTTTACATGATGCTGACAAGATGCTGGGTCAAGCGAGAAGAATGCTTGATGCGAATGATGTCCATAAGCTTATGGAACGCTATAAAGTAGAAGCATTTTTGATTCATTGGAATGCCAGCATATCTGCTGATTGGATGCTTGCCATGATTGACGAAGCAGAGGTATCGCGTGCTGGCCGAATTGTGCCAGGAGGGGTGATGCTATCTATGTCTGATCGATCTGATGCATGCTATGTCCGATGCGCTGATCGCATCGAAGGAAAATTCCTTAAAGAAGGCCCATGCACAGCAATTGAGGAACTCAATACCTTTCATAATTTTCGAGCACCCAAAGTGTGGCGTGACCAATGGAAAATTCTCGATATTTTTCAACCCCATGTTCCATTTTTGCTGGAAGCCTTACAAATAGGATTTGCTAATGGATGTAAGGAGATCGCCAACATACCCCCGTTGATCGAAATATATAGAGATGGTCGACTCATTATAGTATTACCAAGCGAATACTTTCAGGAAATTTGTGATGCGGCTCTCAAAGAGATTGCCCGGCTCTTCTGTCCAATTCCTCGTGTTGAAGTAAACCATCGCTTTTCAATTGAGCTGCGGGATGCAAGAACGACAATCGAAACTTTAGAGTCAGCTGTCATTGATAAGCCTAAGCTTTTGGCAGTTACCGCTAAAGTACTTACGGATCTCGAGGATATAAGATCAAAGATCGATGATGAATTAGGAAAATACCAAATAGATATCCTTTGGCCCGCCCCAGACAAAGCCAGTGGCGCCTATACTGTTTTGAATCCAAAACAGGAAGATGATGGTCACCTATCTGTATTTTCGAATGCGAAAATGCTCGCGGTAGTTTTAGGCCACAAAACACTTGCTGAAACTACATTAAATGCTCATGAACGGGAAAATAAATTACTTGAGCTTCTTGATGAATATGAAGTCATGGTGCCAAATTCTATCCGTGTTCTTGACGACAAAATCACCCGTAGAACGCTAATTTCACTGATAGCGGCAAGTGCTTGTAAACATGAGCCAGATCTTGAAGAAGCACTCTTCGGTCAAGCAGGGTTCTTGGAATATTTGCTTGATGGCAAAGGAAGTATTTCGGGAATCAATGCGAGCTTGCCATTGGATAGTTCTGAACAATTCGTAAAGCCGGTAAGGGCAATGCTTTACCATGCAATCGATGGACAATTCGTTGCAGGAGTTGAAGATTATGAACGGCGCTGTCACTTTACCAATATGCCAGTTCAAGAAAAAGCAAGATACAAAAGTAAGGCTGAAGGTATTTATGCTCTGAAAGTATCGGCATTCTCAGGTCGCGAGGGGAGGCCGGAATCTCATCGTTCATCATCAATTAAAGGTACATATTTATCGCCACTTGCTCGGGCCGAGCATGTATTGCGATTTCGGGCAAATAACATGCATGATGGCAAACAGACTTGTTTTTTGTTATCTAGTCCTTCTGTTAGTGGCCTATTCGCCTCGCTCATTCTAGGTTCAGACACTGAAATAACCGGGATTTCTACATTCGACTTAAACACACTAGATCCAAGCAAGGTTCGGGTTAGCTTTAGCGCTTTTGATCAATTTGAAAGACGTGTCCTAATAGGTCGTTATGAATCTCATGAAACTAAATTAGCTGATAATTTGAAAATGATCTGGCGCATCTTTGAGGCAAGCCTGCGCACAGGCCGTCCAATCCATGTTTTTCAAGGTGCTCCGTATGAAGTGCGTGACAGAGTGTATTTTGATGCTCTGCCTCATGAAGTTGAGCGTGGTTTGGGCAAAAAGGGCTTTCGCATTGAAGAACTCACTGCTATGCGCGATAAATTACGTATCTGGAGTGAGGTATCCCAGGTCAATGGACTGGGTATTGCAGCTGCAAAAGCAATTATGGACCCTGCAACTAGGACTGCGGCTTTATGCAAGGCGATTGATCACATTGATCGTACCGAGCAAAGAAATACTGATTTGCTCAGATTCAAACTTCTTAACCAGGCACATGAATTAATTATGAATGATACTCAGGCATCTCCTATCGTACGCTTTGCGCGTGCCATGACTGGATTTCAATCCTCTCCACATAGAAAAAGTAGCCAATCGGACCGCACTCGCGGAATGCGCCTAGCTATTGAAGCGCTTGATTCCGTTAGTGTGTTTGAAACCACTGATCGTGAGACCATGATCTGCGCCATAATTGCCGAGATCGAGAATGCAGCTGAACGTGAAACTGACAAGCAATATACGGCCCGTCGCGAGGATGAACCGGAGCACAAAGAAGCACTGACCCGAGCAGCTGGAATATTTGCTGATGAAATATGGCCTGATGTTTTTCGGAGACGTGTTCCAGACAGCAAGACGCGACGAAGTGCTATCAGCATATATCGGGTAGCCTTTGAGCGTGCCCATCAAATCCGCAAAAGTGGAGAAGCCGTCTATCCCAAATGACTAACCGAATAACATAACGTGACTTAAAGAAAATATGAATACCATGACTCAACTTGAACCGTTTCTTGGATCCTTAGACACACTCATTTCAACTGCACAAGGTTCAAAAAAGGAATATGTGATGCCTGTACTTAAGAATCTTGGCTCGGTCACAATTCCATTAATACGAGAAATTATAGCACCGGCAGCTTTTCGAAATGAACAGCAAGATATCACTGATATTGATGATGCAAGTGGTATTAGGCGTGTTAGAGCAGTTGCTAACAAATTCAAATATGGTGAACGTCAACGAGGCCTTCAGATTCTACGGTACTTTGGTGCTGGTGGCTCATGTCCGCAAAACCGAACCGAACTGCCAAAAGGTCAAACAGCCGGTTCTGTATTTGATCTGAACACAATTGTTTTCGGAGACAGCACCGACGTATCTAATAAAGTGCTGCCAGTCAAGGCAAGCGCTCTATATACAGATGCTGTTTCATTGTTACCTTATGCAGACTGTGTCGGAAAGACCTTTCACAATCGTGCTGCGGAAGATGGCACACTTTTTGATGCTGAAACGAAAAAGAATTCAAGCAACTTGTTTGAGCGATACTTTCTCAAACCAGGAACACTGTTAGTTCAAACGGTTACCTTCAATGGTCGTACTGCACCTGTAGAGGCAGTCAAACATTTTCTGCTTTGCGTTGGACTGGCTGGGGCGTATGGCGGACAGACTTCAATTTATGGAATTAATGTCCGCAATCATATCGCTGGTATATATGGTGCACCATTAGAGCGTGATATCACCTCCCCCTATGTATTGGTTGACACTTTAGGAGAACGGGATAATTCGAATATTGCCACTGAAAAGCTTGCAAATATTTTCTACGAGCGATTCCCTATCTCCGTAGAACCATCCGAAACTTCCGGCATAGTAAAAAGCATGATGAATAAACTGGAAAATAACGATACTGACATGCGCAAGCAATATGTAGAGGGGAGCAAAAAGATTTCTTCTTATTTCGATGCTTGGTTTGAAGGTATTGTTGGTTGATGCTATGGAGAATATGGACATAGTCGCAACACCTGTTAGACTGAAGATGCTATCACCCCATCACTATCAGTCACTTGCTATTCCTTCGGGGGTTTCAAGCTTGTCTACACATTTAGCCGACCGCTCTGTTGTCTATGGCCTATCTGGTGCATTCGGTAGCCTGAATCCAAGTGTAGCATTGCCATGGAAAGATTATCGACGCGATTTTTCCAGTGCCTTATGGTTCGCTTCAGTTTTTGAAACCATAACCCCGAGGCTCATGCGTCCGCAAGGACGCCGTCTTAACCTTGATCAGGAAGGTGGGTTTCAAAAATCAATTCAGACGGCGATTGGCACAGGAAACCTTAAAAGCTGGTTTTTTATTCAAGAAATCCCCCCTTATGTTGATTATCATGGTGCGGTATTTGGCCCTGATCCCTTCAAAATGGCTAGTGAAATAGAGCAGAAAGAGGTATTGCACATAATTTTTCGTATGGGTCGACATCGTGGAGGGATTGTAAGGATGCAGCGTTCTGAAGTAACGGATGTTCGGTTAAATTTGCATACTGGATTTATATGTGGAGCAGATTTCGATAATGATAGGCGGCTGAAGGTAGAAATTCCTGCACTATGGGATTTGCAAATCTCCAAAGCTCTACCACTTTCGGTAGCTAGTGAGATCGTAAAAGAATGGAGATTTATGGTGAGTTGAGCCGTGAGCGACAAATCCTTTGAAATCGTCATCCAGCGTCATGGTGTATTGCCATCTAAAGCAAACCCGTTTCGTGAGACAAAAGCTGGTGCAGACCTTGCTCTGACTGATTTCCAAGCTCAGTTACTTCAGGACAGCGCTCCAATTCGCATTGCCTCGGCCCCAACTGGAGCAGGGAAGACTTTTGCTTTCGAGCTTGCTCCGCTCATAGGTGGAAATATTTTATTTATTGTCCCCACACGACGACTTGCTCAAAATCTACTGCAATCAGTAAGAGAGATAATGCATAGAAACGGGTGGAACAATGAAGATATCAAAACCCGCCTGGATTTATGGACTTCAGATGCCTCTCAAGATGAGTTGGATTCTGGATCGACACCCTTTGAGATTAGGTGGAGTCGTGTCTTAAAACTTCGAGGTGAAGGTGGTTTTTCCAGAAATGGGTCATTCATAATTGCAACACCGGAATCTATTGGCCGACTTCTGCTCAGGCCCCCCTTATTAGGAGCTGGTCAGACATCAATGTCAATTAAAGACTTGCTTTCACGAGACCATATAGTTTTTGACGAGTTTCATACAATTGACGCGCGGGGGTTTGGTCTTGCCTGTGCACTTTGCCAAATTTCAAGTAAGCTCTCCTCAAGTGGACAAAAAACTCAAATCACTTTCTTAAGTGCCACACCGATTGATATTACTGGTACCCTCACAGCTTTCGGTATTGATGAAAATAAGATTTCTATATGCCAAGAGAGGGTAAAAAGTTGGTTGATTGGTGATGAGCCTGATGATGCTCGAATTATCCATGGTAATGTTGAGATATCGTTCGGACACTACCAAAGCATTCAAGAAGCGTGCAGGGGTGAGAGTTCTGTAATAGCCAATACATTGTCCAACGGGTATTCGGTCGTTGTAATTTTTGATAGTCTAGCGCGGGCAAAAGGGGCTCGCGAAGAACTTTCAGAGATTTTCAGATCTTATGGAATTGAAGTTACAGATTTCCTAACAATAAACTCAATAGATGATGCCAAGGATAAGTTTCAAGATCAGCACGGTATTGGTGGAAGGAATGTGGACCCTCGGAAGGCTCGTGTTATTTTGGCTACTTCCAGTATTGAAATTGGCGTTACTTTCAGTACCAATCTAATGATCATGGAACCAGGATATGGGGACAGTTCATTCCTCCAACGAGTCGGACGTGTATCGCGGGGAGATTTGCCCGGCCGTATAGTAGTTGTATCTGGTGACAAGCCGCCATCTAAGTTCACCGCACTCCAAAAGCTTGAAGGTAGGGAAGTCGGTGTGGAAGATTTTACACGCATAGTACTAAAGCGGATGTCAGAAGAATTCTCAGAAACCCGTACTCCCCGGAAGCTCAATACTTACGGCAAATTATCGAATCGTGCTATCTGGTGTGCCTGCCTCTTCTGGTGTGCATTACGCCGGGCGAAATACATTCATACGGGTGAACGTTCAACACTCATGGAATTTCAACCCTATAAGGTAAGATTGTTTGAAGATAAGCTCAAGCATCTTAAGGATTCAAAACTTTTTCGTCCCAAAGCCTGGTCAGAGGCATTTATCGAAGAGGCAATGAAATTTCGAGATATAGAACCGCGAGTTTATGTGTGTTTTGGGGAAGACGTAGATAGCATACCTGAGAGCATGGCGGGTCGCTATCCAGAAATTTCAGGCGGGCAAATTTTCGAGCATGAGGATACATTGTGCATTCAACTTGCCCGACCTCTTGAGTCAATTCTGAGGATGGGTGAAACTCAATACTTTTGCTCAAAAGTAAAACCATTAGCACCACTAGACGGCATTATTTTGCCGCATATTCAGCGTGGTCCTTCTGCTGCAAGAGAACTCGCACAAATTCTAAAACGGCAAAAACGCCACTCATTCGGTGAAAAGGGAGACCAAATATGCGAGATTGCTAATGAACTGATCAGTATGACCGGAGTATTTCCAATTGAGGAGGCTGGTGATATTACAGATCTCCATAGAGGTTCAACTGTATTGTGACTGGAACTCGTCAAAACCAGATTATGGAATTTGCAAAACTATGTGAGAAGAGCAATTTACATGGTTTGGCGTTCCAACACCATGCAATTTGCCAGCGCAGAGCATGGTTTCACCTCAACCGACTTGATTATGCGCATCTCGAAGACCGAATGAAACTGGGCGTACTTGCTCATGAAACTAGTAAAGTCCGAGATCGTTCAGTTTATGGGCTAATGGGACTTTCGCCTGACAGAATCGACTGGCAAAACAGAGTTGTAATCGAAGCAAAGGCTAAAGGCGGGGTAGCTGATGCGGTATCGCGTCAAGCAATTTATTATGCACTAATACTGAGCGCGCATACGGGAAAGTCTTGGATACCGGCAGTTTATGTAATTTCGGAGCGTAGGACACGGAAAATTCAAATTAGGGAAGAAGTCATTTCTGAAATGCTTGACGCAGCCAAGGAGTTGACCTTGCTTCTTGAAGAATCATGTCCAAAGGGGATAAATGCCCCTATTTGTCGTACTTGTTCTTATGCGCTCCTTTGTGGACGAGTGTAATGGAGACGTTATTAATTTCCAAAGATGCCCAACTTTCGACTGATGGTGGAACTTTGTTTGTCCGCACTGAAAACGGTAAGCGGCGTTTGCCAATCAAAGGCCTTGGTCAAATTATTATCGCTGGAGAGGCAGGGCTAACCACGTCTTTGCTATGTCTACTTGGTCGAAATTCTATACGAGTCACCATGCTTGATTGGTATGGCAATGTCACTGGATCATTTGAACCGAGCAAGAATCCAAGAAGTGGACGCATACGGCAACTCCAAGCGTTAGCTAGTAACGATGAAACCCATCGAATTGATTTAGCACATCGCTTCGTCGAGGGGGCGGCGAAAAATATGTTGGCCAACCTTAGATACCGCAAATATCGCGGTGTGTCCATGTTAGACAACGTTATATCAGAAATCAATTCCCAAGTATCAGAAATTTCTACTTCTGTGACTATTGAATCGCTCATGGGGCATGAAGGCTTAATTCGCGCATGGTATTTTGATGCATGGCGAAAGATTGACAATCGACTTGACTTTGGCGTGAGGGTGCGTAGACCGCCAAACAATGAGATAAACTGTCTACTCTCCTGGTATAACGGACTTATATATGCGTTATGTCGAAATGAGATTGCGAAGACACACCTTGATGATTGTATATCGTTTCTCCACTCGGCTCGGGAAGCTCGGTCCTCATTGGCTCTTGATCTTGCAGAAGTATTTAAACCAGCTATCTGCGACAGTCTAATAATTGAACTAGTTCTTAGGGGAACTAACTGGTGTTCATGGTTCCATATTAATGACAAAGTTTGCCGTCTTTCAGAGACCGGAAAACGTAAAACAATGGAAATTTGGGCCGAGAAGTTGGATTCTCCCATTGGGGGTGCAAACAGCCTCAGGGAATTGGTACTAAAGGAGGCGTTGGCAGTTGAGCGCCATATACTCGGGGTGAATAAGTACCAACCTTGGAAGAGAAAAGTCTGATGTTTGTGCTCGTTTCTTACGATGTAAGAGATGGACGTACCGAGAAGTTTCGAAAAATACTATGTCGGTATCTAATGCATGAACAAAATTCAGTCTTCTGTGGTTTGCTAAGTCGACCAGAGTTGAGAGAGTTGGAAGTGTGCCTAAAATCTAATTTAACAGAAAATGATAAGATACTGATGCTAATTTGTGAAAATCGTCTAAACGTAGATGTGGTTCGATTGGGCAATGATGATGAATCTTTATGTTGTCAAAGTAAAAGTGTTGTCCTATAGCAAGGGTGATTCCATGTTAACAGAATTCTCTGGATTGCCGCCCTGATTCACAAAAGTGCAAGAAAATACATAGCCATGGAAATACCATGGTTAGGCCATTATTGATCCATGCTGATGTAATCGCATCTGGAAATTAGCATGGGATGGCCCGACCTTTAGTTCAAGCTTTGTTCAAGCTTTCAAAAAATTTATAAGACTACGGTCCTTTATCTTGCAGAAGTTATAGGGGATACGAAGTAAAAATCTTATCCAATATTGCATCCGAGAACAATTAGTAAGCCCTCTGTAAATATACATTCGCTTTACAGAAGGGGTTAACCATCCCCATGAGGGGTTAGGAGGCGGCTTGCGGGCGAATGCCGTTTCAGAATTTGTCCTGTTAACCATCCCCATGAGGGGTTAGGAGAGGCGTTGCGGGCTGATGAAGTGGTCACGTCTGCCGTGTTAACCATCCCCATGAGGGGTTAGGAGCTTGCTGCTTGAGCGGTCCACGAGGGGTTGCTTTCCAGTTAACCATCCCCATGAGGGGTTAGGAGGCATTACCCACGACGGCAACCGAAGCCTGTCCCGTGTTAACCATCCCCATGAGGGGTTAGGAGAGTGATCGTGACTGTGGCCATTTAGTCCGCCTCGAAGGTTAACCATCCCCATGAGGGGTTAGGAGGGTGTACAAACCGCTGGTCAGGTCGCTGGATGCTCGGTTAACCATCCCCATGAGGGGTTAGGAGTTGATCGCTGTTCCGACAGGGTTGACCCAGCGAGCAAGTTAACCATCCCCATGAGGGGTTAGGAGACGGTAGACCGCGCGATCATTGTCGGCGCCCAGGCCGTTAACCATCCCCATGAGGGGTTAGGAGAACAGCAAAGTGCAGCAGTATGCCGGACTGTTCCAGGTTAACCATCCCCATGAGGGGTTAGGAGTGCGAGTAGACACGGAAGCACAGAATCGGCGGCTGGGTTAACCATCCCCATGAGGGGTTAGGAGTCGCTGAATAACGGGAGCATCATTGCCCGGCTGACGCGTTAACCATCCCCATGAGGGGTTAGGAGGCGCAAGGTACAACGCTGCTGCTGCTTCGCCCTGGACGTTAACCATCCCCATGAGGGGTTAGGAGGGCAATTTGCCGGCAATGGTAATGTCCAGCGCATCGGTTAACCATCCCCATGAGGGGTTAGGAGTTTCATAATAATATCACTCATGTCTCTACTGTCGCCGTTAACCATCCCCATGAGGGGTTAGGAGGGGGTCTTCCGGTGGCCTTGAAATTGCTACTGACGGGTTAACCATCCCCATGAGGGGTTAGGAGCTGATCTTACCGAGGAGCACGAGACGCAAATCCTGAGTTAACCATCCCCATGAGGGGTTAGGAGTGGTGCACTGTTGCCCCGCGAGTCTCGAAGCTTTCGGGTTAACCATCCCCATGAGGGGTTAGTAGGTCAATGGAACCGCCGTAGCGAACACACTCGCGCCCGTTAGCCATTTTTCTATGCGCTTGGCAGATTGATGGTGATCATCCCGCTCATCAAACAACGCAATAAAGATGCCGGTATCAACCAGAATTCGCCCTGTACCGACCATCAATCCCCATCAATCTCCTGTTCATCGGCATCACCGAATCCGGTCCATGGCGGTGCCTTTCGTCTTCCAATCAAATACTGGCCTCTCAAACATTCGTTCTTATCATTGAAAATCAAATAGATGCGTGAACGCGGGTTCAGAGTAACCGATTTGCTGATGTCTTTCTTGAGTTCTTCCAGAAGGTCGTTCCTGAATTTGTAGTTCTTCAGAAATGCCACGCTTGAACCGCATTCCTTTGCACCATGGTTCTCAAGCCAGGAATACATGCCTTCATAATCTCCTGTAGCACCGAGATCGTATGATAACCAGATCGCCATCTTATTCCTCTAAAGATTGTGCTGAATTTACTGCTGCTGTCGAGATATCGTGCTGATATCCGAGATTATTGTTGTGCCAAATTAGTTTTTGCCACTCCTGTATCAGTTCGCATATCAAACTCGAATAGCATGACTAGAAAACTGTCAGGTTTATAAACCGACTATCTGCAACTTCTATAACTGCGCGAGGCCTCACTACGCCCTCGAACTCATGACTCCAATGGCGTGCCTTCAACAATGTGACTGACCAAACCCTGCAGTCTCTCTTTAGAAAAAATATTTAAAATTTGATCACAGTTTGGAAAAACCCCCTCAAACTCACCGCAGTGGCTTGACCGCCGTTAAACTTGGGCTATGGCGCCTCGGCATGGAGAGGACTGTTCCCTTGCTTTGAAGTGGCGGAGACCAGCTTTCTGACAGACACGAATCATGATTGCTGATGCAAGTTTCATCATGTCGAATCCTGCAACGATTCTGCCGCATGAATAGTCAGCTTCAATTCCCCATCAACCATATCATAAACGGGTCTTCTGGCACTTAGACTCTCGCTTTCTCGGAAGATGATGCCTACACCCTCGCCCCTTCGTTCCAGAAAATACCTTCGCCCCACAGTCGTCCCAAGCCCGTCATTTAACGATACCTCAGAAAGCAAGCGGGACAGCAACTCGTTGCGTGTAAACTGGTTGTCAATCAGGCTATCAACCGTAAGCGTGTTCGCAAGCGCTCCCGGAGAATGGATTTCAAGCCGGTCAGCAAACATGAATAGGCGAATTCTGGAACCATGAATAGAATAATCCCTGTGGACAACGGCATTTACCAATGCTTCGAACACTGCTCTCATGCTGTATTGCGGTTTTTCTTCCCTGCCAACCTCTTTTCTCGCTGAAAGCCGATTGTATTGGTTGACAAAGTTATATGCACAGATGATTTGTTCGTCCAATGGTCCGTGACAGTCTTTTGCGTCAATCTGATAATTGGCATCCCTGTCTTTGCCTCTGTAGAATACTGCTTGGATGTAGCTGTTGTGAATATGCTGATCAGGTACAGGGCTGCACATTAATATCCCGGCAACCGTTGCGTGGGTAGTATTGTCATGAGATGCCAGTAATCGACGTTTGCCAAGTGATGATTGCTTGTCATCGACAACAAACCGCAGGTAGAGGTTCTTCTGAAGTGTATCCAGACCGGTATTTGGAACAGCTTGCTCGTCGAAAGAAATAATGCGCACCTGTGAACGACTTTGACCTACTCGCAGCAGATGTTCAGTACTCATTTCCCTTTTGCTGTCTCCATGGCGGTAGAAATAGCCATTACTGCTTTTATGAAGCCAAAGACTCCTTCCAACCTGCACATAAACCAAATGTCTTTCATCCCCCGATTCATTAGTTACCAGAACATCGCCGACATAAAAATCCACAAGAGGAGGATCTACTGAATCATGGCAGATTTCACTGACATAACGGACTAGTGTGCCAATATTTGAGGGGGCAATGCCGGTAATTTGACGTGTATTATCCGTAACACCAAAAATTACTGTACCGCCAGATTGATTGGCAAAGGCCGCTAGTTCATCCGAAAGACCATCTCGGTGTGGATCCACGACACGGTTGCTGTTTATGCGGGCCTCCTTGAATTCAACTCCGGAATTTTCACTGGTGCGAACCATTTCCATAACCCGTGAAGCAGTGAGCATAATTAATCCTCGAGATGAATGCGCCTGTAGCGCTGTTCAAATGCTCTAGTGCCACCTTCCATAGTATCGCAAATACGCTTCCTAATCTCTGCGGACTGAAGACTCTCTGACTTCAAGCGTGATTGTCCAGCCACTGCTTCCAGACAATGCACCATTTCGGAATCGCCGTTGACCACAATGTTGGCGTTGTGGGTAACCACAATGATCTGGCGTTTGGTTTTGGTGGATTTGATCGTCTGCACAATCAGGCTGTAAATAAGACTGTTATCCAAATCGTCTTCAGGTTGATCAAGCAACAGGGGTTCATCTCCATAAGCAAGGATGAATGCCAGCAGTGCTGCGGATTTTTGTCCCGGGGAACTCTGACGTAATTTTTTCCTGTTGGACCCATAGGTGATCTGCAGGGCATCTTCTGGAAACCACATTCGAACTTCTATCATAGACTCGTTTGGCAGGTTCTTTATGTGGGTCTTGAAGCGCTCGTCATGGGCCTTTTCCCGGTCTAGTCGAATATCCAGTATTCGTTGTTTTACCTTCCTCCATCCACCTTCGACATAAATGGATTCCAGTTCATCGATATCCCTTTGAAAGCGGTCTCCTGCCTGTAGTATTTTCCTTATTGTCTTCTCTACGGTGGCCCAGGGCTCTCCAAAAGAGTCAATGGTGATCTGGACTGAGCCATTGTCTTCCAGCACCTTCTCAAGAAAGCGCCTTCGGCGGTCAGTGAATTCGGTCCTAAAGCGTTCAGCCTCCGCAACTTTCTTTTGATATTGTTCTGTTAATTCTTTACGTTGTTTTCTATAATTTTTTATTTGCTGAAGTTCTTCCTCGATCCATGAGTGCTTCTGCAGTAATTCAGGATAGACATTCGGGTCAACCCCCTCTTTCTCCAGCCGAACCTGCAACTGCTCGTAGAGTTGCAGATCCTTGTCGAGCGCCTTCATCCATTCCTGCTTCCCCTTCTCAGCCTTCCAGTGTCGAATGCTTTTTTCCTGGCTTTCGATAATCTTGAGAATTTGCTTGACATGCTGCTGCCACTGGTTCTGTTTATCTTGCAGTGCACCGAGTATCTCAGGGTGCTGATCAAAAAGATTCACGTCAATCGCTGCTGCATCGAATCCGTCAAATTCCCTGCGCAATGCATCCAGGAAACCCTGCCAGTGCTGTTCAACATAGTCTATCTCGCGCAACTGCTGCTTCCGCGACCGGTACTTCCGCAGCAAGTTTCGGTGATCCGACTGCTCCACCTGCTTTATCTGCCGGGCAACATCATTTAACTGCCCCTTGAATTGATTTTCTTCGGAGATTTTCTGGGCCAGTTGCGTCATCTGCTGGTGGAGCTGTCTGCAACTGTTGCTGCAATCCCGAAATGCGCTGAGATATTCCTTGTGCCCCACTTCAGGTGCCTTGTCAATAATTCCCAGCAATCCCTGCGGATTGCTTGCCAGCTCGAAAATCTGTTTCTGGCTGTAGATTGCAGCCGGAAACAAGGAAGCAATTTCCCCCTCTTCCTGATGCCACTCTCCGGTTTCCTCATCCTGTTCTTCCAATGAGGGAATGTCCGGATTCTCGGCCCAGTTGAGACGATAGCGCGTATTTCCCTTTCGATAGCAAAGCTGCAGATGACTGTCTTTCGCCAACAATCCGTCTGCATCCGAATTAAAGTAGTGCCGATAATCCTCTTCGAGTCGATCAGGCAGTTGCCGTTCCTGTCTCAAGGTCAGGCGCATGAATTCCAGCAAGGTTGACTTCCCGCTGCCACGACTGCCAACGATGGCATTCAGGAAAGGGCTAAACTGGCAAGTCAGGGAATTCGGACGCCCCATGTATCTGGCATGCTTGACGTCAAAACCTTCAATTACATGTTCTGCATGCTGATTCGGTTCTGCGTCCATGTCTCGATTGACCGAGGCACTTCCATCAATCAAGGCAAGACGAAGTCCTTCAATAGAAGGCATGCCCATCTTTACCCATGTGAACACGCCCAAAGCTGATGCGTTGTGGCCGTGATAATCGGAACCAAGAACTTGAATCCAGCTGGTTTTCTCGGAGGCATAGAGCTCGGGTCTGGAATAGTCCTGATCGCACAGTTCCATTGCCTGGATATTGGGATTGCTTAATATATATGCAAGCGACTTCCCCTGCATTGACTCGAACAGCCCTCTTCTCTTGTCAACATGGGCAGGAATGGCAATGCCGCCATATTCAGTAGTCAGGTCGATTACTTCAGCGAGCGACTTTCCTGTCACGGCATCACTTGATCCTTTCGTTCCCCTGTAGTCGACTGCTCCCAACAAGGAGTCTATATCGCCAGTGGTTCTTGATGGATCGAATATTGCGAGGATATGTACACCGCCATTGGCTGAAATTTCCACTCCCGGAAACAGGTGCACTGGTCGATACCATGGTTCCCGATCAAGTGTACCGAGTGCGTGCCTGAGCTTGTCAATCCATTTGCCGCTGTTATGGTCGGTGATTGCCACACAGTCGATGCCGCTTTCCATGAATCCCCGCAGCCAGGATTCAGGAGTCATTCCCTTGTCTGCAAAATCCGTTGATGCAGGCGTATGTGCGTGAAAATCAAATTTCCACCATCGTGCACCGGGGAATTGCCAGTCGCTCATGCCGTTCCCCTCACTGTCACACAAAGCACAGCATGGAAAAAACAGCCGGAATTGTTTGCAGACTGTCTGTTTATGTCAAAGGGATTATGGGTATTCGCGAGGGTTCTAATCGCCCTGTTGTCAATAATCTGCATGTGAGCATGGTCAACTTGAACAGGCAATATCTCAAGTTTGCCCTATGGATAGACACAAGTTATTCGGCAAGGCATTTCCTGAGATAATACTTGACATTGTATCGTTGATTATAGAGGATGCTGCTACCGTTTCACGAGATATGGCAGAAAGCAGCGCAGGAGATGAGGTTCATCCAGCGGCTGCTGTCTTGTTGTCGGATTGTACCTCAATACCCTGCCTGAACTGCACTCCCTTGATGACCCCTGATCTCAAAACAGGAACCGAAAAAAGAAGAAAGACATGTTAAGTCATGTAGTTATTGATAAAACGGTGTTTGCCTGACTTCATCCAGCGAGTGAACATTCCATCAACTCCAAGATAACGGGGTTCAATGAAAATTATACCCTGCAAGACCGCAGGAAGCCGCTACCACTTCATCCCCTAATCCTTAAATGGAGTTCTCAGTATTGGGCGCAAAGCCGTATTTACTGAGGGTTTCAGTACCCGACCTGGAATCACCCATTGGGTGATTCCTCAGATCTCTCGAAAATCATGCCACACAAGGCGTTGGGGGTACTCTTATGTTTTCTATTTAGTGTCTGCCAGAAAACCCGAAACAGGGGTACAATGCATTGATATTATGCGTTATAACCACTCCCTCATGAACTGAAGATTTGCGGCTGATGGCGGTTTCCGGGCGATTCTGCCCGAATGCCGGGAAAAGTCCGGCGATTTCGGCCAGTCTTCGTCGATCTTCGACCCTTTGCGAGACGGCAGACAAGGCCGATACAGAACCCCCGGATGAAGACCGGCGAGGCCCGGATCGAGGAAATTGGGCTGACCGGTGGCCATGAACATCCACCGCATCGGCCTGCTGCTGATCCGGAAGAGGCGCAGGCGCCTGAAACGTGCCGCCTGGCCCGGTTCAACTGCCGAACATCCCATGAAGCAGTGCATGAATTGACGGATTTCGTGCCGGCATCTGCTGCACTCGACCCTGGACAGCCAGAAACAGGGTTTTCTGGCAGCCACGAAATAGAGTGCCCGGCACTGGGCATAGGGCCATGTGCACTGCGGGTTTCAGTCCTCGACCCGGAATCGCCCGCCGGGTGATTCCACGGATCCCTTGAAAACCATGCCGCACAGGGCGTTGGGGGGCACTTCCATGTCTTCTGTTCATGGATTGGGGGAAAAAGCGGGTTGCCTATGGTGAGCATGGACACCGCGTTGTCATAGACTAACCATAGCCTCAAATCGAATGAAAACGGCTGACTGGACTTCCATACGCGTACCAAACATGGGATATCAGTCAATGCGGATTATTCGGCGAGACCACGACACATTTTCAA
>JAPOSW010000053.1 GCA_026709505.1 Gammaproteobacteria bacterium
AGGATCCATGTCGCGGACGGGAATGCTTGTGCTCATGTGCTTGGATGCATTCAATCTAACAGTTTTTTCAGAAATTTATCAAGTAATGCTATACAAAATATCAGCAAGCGCAATCTCTGCACTTCGAACAAGTTCAGTCGGTGGTCGACTTGACTGCCTCTGGTGCGGAAAAGCAGGCAATTCCTGGAAGGGAAATTTTTTCTCCTCCAGACAGCTATAGAATTTTGAACCAAGGCTGGAATGGTTTGACTACGCCTTGTGTAAAGTCAGCCTGTACAGGCTGACCATCCAATCGAGTCTCAGATTCTGGTTCCATCAACTGGAACTGGCGATTTTCTCATGCCGGGATGGGGTATAATGTTTTTTGCGAAACAGAACATCTGTCGATCTACCTAAAGGCTTGAATGGATGTTTCTGTTTTTTTACCTGTGGCATGAATTTCTTGAGAAATAAAATCAACAATTTATGCTGACGCAAGGTCAACAATCAACCAACAGATTTTACGTTTAGGGAGTAATGCAAGTGGCAATTGAACGGACATTTTCAATAGTCAAGCCCGATGCTGTGGCAAGCAACCAGATCGGCAGGATTTACCAGCGGTTTGAAGATGCTGGTCTCAAAATCGTGGCGTCAAGGATGCTGCACATGACACGGCAGCAGGCAGAAGAGTTCTACCTGGTTCACCGGGAGCGTCCATTCTATGCAGAACTGGTCGAATTCATGACTTCGGGACCGGTAATGGTTCAGGTACTGGAAGGCGAGGATGCCATTTCAAGAAATCGCCAGGTTATGGGAGCCACCAACCCGGCCGATGCGGCTCCGGGAACCATCCGCGCGGATTTTGCATCCGATGTTCAGGAAAATGCGGTGCACGGGTCGGATTCTCCCGAGACCGCTGAACAGGAAATCGCGTTCTTTTTCGATGCCTCCCAGATTTGCCGGAGAACCCGCTGATCCGATCTCTTTTGATTGGTCTTGCACATCATGCTTCCCGCACAAAACCTGCTTTGTCTGGATCGTTCCGGCCTCGAGTTGTTTTTCGAGAATATGGGAGAGAAGCCTTTTCGAGCTCGGCAGCTTCTGAAATGGGTTTATCAGAGAGACATCCAGTCGTTTTCATCGATGACTGATCTTGGCAAGTCGCTTAGACTTCTGCTGGAAGACAAGGCCCAACTGGCCCTGCCTGAAATCATTAGCCAGAAAGCGTCGATTGATGGAACGGTCAAGTGGCTGATCAAGCTGCATGACGGTAATTGCATCGAAACGGTCTATATACCGGAACCTGATCGAGGAACCTTGTGCGTTTCTTCGCAAGTCGGCTGCAGTTTGAATTGCTCGTTTTGTGCAACAGCTCGACAGGGCTTCAACCGCAATCTGGATGCGGGAGAAATCATTTCCCAGGTGATGCTGGCCAACCGAGTCTTGAGCGCAGGTCCTGAACTGAGCCCAAATCCAGTTCATCATTCTCGAGAAAGACCCGTTACCAACATTGTCATGATGGGTATGGGGGAGCCGCTGCTCAATTTGGATAATGTCGTAGCAGCCATGCACTTGATGATGGATGACTGCTCGTTTGGCCTTTCCAGACGAAGGGTGACGCTAAGCACGGCAGGGCATGTGCCGGGCATCGATGCACTGGCTGAGCGTTGCCGGGTATCGCTGGCGGTTTCCCTGCATGCTCCCAATGACGAGCTTCGCTCGCAGCTGGTGCCCCTCAATCGAAAATATCCGATCAAGGCACTGCTCGACAGCTGTCGTCGCTACTGCAATTCGGGCAATCGCATGAGAGTGACTGTTGAATATGTCATGCTGCAGGGCGTCAATGATGAAATGAAGCATGCCCGGCAATTGGCGGCATTGCTGCAGGACCTAGCATGCAAGGTTAACTTGATTCCCTTCAATCCGTATTCAGGCATTGCCTATGAGCGATCAACCCCCGGTCAGATTGAACGCTTCAGCGAGGAATTGCGTGCCCGAAATATTTTTGTGGTCGCGCGCAAGACCCGGGGGGATGACATTGAAGCCGCTTGTGGACAATTGGCGGGGGATTTTGCGGACCGAACGCAGCGCTCCCAACGCGTATCAATGCAGCAGGTCGCACTATCCTAGAATCAGCATGCGCTGGTCTTGATTGAATGTGTCAATCGAAATCGAGTCTGATGCCACATAGGACAACCGCAAGACGAGATTTAATGCAATGAAGAACATACAGTCTGTTCGTGGCATGAATGACCTGCTTCCTGATCAGATGGCAGTATGGCATCGGGTAGAAGCCGTTTTGCGTGAGGTCTCTGAAAAATACGGCTATCAGGAAATACGCACTCCGATGGTTGAGAAGACCGCACTATTCACCCAATCCATAGGCGATCAGACCGACATTGTTGAAAAGGAAATGTATACCTTCACGGATGCCGGTGAAGAAAGCCTGACTCTGCGGCCAGAGTCGACAGCCAGCACGGTTCGTGCCTGTATTCAGCACGGCTTGATATACAACCGCCAGATCCGGTTATGGTACATGGGTCCAATGTTCCGGCGCGAACGCCCTCAACGCGGTCGATACCGTCAATTCCACCAGTATGGGGTTGAGGCGCTTGGCTGGCCGGGGCCAGATATTGACAGTGAAATTATCAGGATTGGAGAGCGAATATGGAAAGAACTGGGCATAGAGGGCCTGGCTCTCGAAATCAATACGCTGGGTTCAGAAAAGTCAAGAACGGCTTATCGCCAGGCGCTGACTGATTTCCTGACCGAAAGGATAGATCATCTCGATGCCGTCAGCCTGAGAAGGCTGCATACCAACCCTCTGCGTATCCTTGATCACAAAAATCCACAAGTTCAGGCAATTCTCAAGGAAGCGCCCGTGCTTCAGGATTTCATTGAAGCCGGTGAACAGGAGCATTTTGAACGACTGTGCAATTCACTTGAACAGTCGGGCATTTCCTACCGAATCAATCCGAGGCTGGTTCGAGGACTGGACTACTATAGCGGCACGGTATTCGAGTGGGTCACGGATCAACTCGGGGCACAATCTGCCGTCTGTGCAGGCGGTAGATATGATAAACTGATTGAAAACAGGGGAGGAAAGGATACCCCGGCAATCGGCTTTGCAATGGGTCTGGAGCGACTGATAGAGTTATGCATGCTCAAGAGTGAAAAAGTTGAAGCGAAACCGATACATGCCTACATGATCGACCTGACAGACAGCTCGGAGGTCACAACCCGCATTGCTGAAAAACTTCGAGACAAGGGCCTGAATGTTATTGAGCATTGCGGAGAGGGAAAACTCAGGAATCAATTGAAAAAAGCGCATCAGTCGGGCGCCTTTCTGGCCTTGATTCGCGGACAGGACGAGGCCGAATCAGGCGTAGTCCAGTTGAAACATCTTCGAGAGAATAAACCGCACTCCAATGTGCCTGTTGAAGAGGTCGTAGGACGATGCATGAAAACCCTGATGTAATATGGCATTGAAAAAGAAAAAACCCATATCAAGAGTTGAAGAGCTGAAGCTGGCCGATGACGACGATCTTGCTCGGGCCAAGGTATTGTGGCATGAATGGGGCAAGCCTATCCTGGTCGCGGTTATCTTGGGATTTGCCGGTATTGGCGGCTTCAACTATTGGCAGCACTATCAGACACAGAATTCGGAGGCGGCCTCCTTGTTATATGAGCAGGTTCTCAACAGTGAGGGTGCGAATTCTGCAAGGGAAGGACTAGAAACGCTAAAGAATGAATATTCCTCTCTGGCTTATTCCCGGTTAGCGGCCATGCTGATGGCCAAGCTGTTGATTGAAGAAGACAGGCTTGACGAAGCTGCAACCGAGCTCCGCTGGGCTATTGAGCAGTCAAGCGACGAGAAAATTGCTCACATCGCCCGATTGCGCTTGTCTGCGGTCATGTTGTCAGTCGGAGAATATGACGAGGTTCTGGATCTTATTGCTGGAACAGACAAGGCTGTGTTCCAGTCACGCTATCAGGAATTACTGGGCGATGCCTATGCACTTCGCAACCGGAATGGAGACATGGAGCTGGCCAGAGAGGCCTATCAGGCCAGTCTGGATGCCGAAAATGATTACTTCAATCGACGGGAATTCGTAAGAGCCAAGCTCGATAATCTATGAATCAGCATAAAAAATTAATTATTGCAATGCTTTGCGCGGTACTTCTATTATCCGCATGCGCATCGGATAAAACTCCTAAACCGACAGTATGGGGCCGGTTTCATGAACCTGTCAAGCCTGTTGAACTTTTGCCAGATACTGGTATCGACGAAATCGATATCCTCTGGGAGCGAAATCTGCCCGGAGATTCCTTAAGGCGATACGCCCAATTGATGCCGGCATTTGCCAGTGATGGCGTGATTGCGGCAAGCCCTTCCGGAAGCGTCCGGAAAATCGATACGGCCTCAGGCCGGGTTGAATGGACTGCCAGCCTTGACTCGCCGATCAGCTTTGCAGTTGGCGTCGGCGGCAATATTGCGGTAGTCGGACATGTGAACGGTGACATCACGGCATTGAATGCCGAAACTGGCGAGATCGCATGGGCCATTGCCGTCAAATACCAGATCTCGGCTATTCCCGCAGTCTCCGAAGTAGCCGTAGTGATCAGAACTTCAGACGGGCGCATCATCGGTCTTGACCCGAATGACGGTGAACAGCGCTGGATTCTTGAGACCGAGCGGTCCGGGCTGACGATGCAGGGCGATTCACAGCCAACGCTGGCTCAGGACAACATGCTCATCGGCCTGGGAAATGGCAAGTTGCTGGTTGGCAATTCGAGAACCGGCCGGCTTGGCTGGGAAGTCGATATTGGAATTATCGGCGGTCGCAATGACATTGAAAGGATCAATGATGTCGATTCGCCGCCGGTCTTGAGCGGAACCATCGCCTATGCAGCGGCCTATCACGGGTATGTGAAGTCCATAAGCCTGAATTCTGCTGAAACACTTTGGGAATCCCGATACTCCACAAGACTGCCCATGGCTTTGGACGAAAAGAACTTGTATGTGGTTTCCGATTTAGGAGAACTGGCTGCCCTGGATACTGAAACCGGAAACATTGCCTGGAGACAGGCAATGTTTCGGGGTCATGGAATGAGTCCGCCGGCAGTTGTGGATGGTCGAGTTGTCATTGGCGATTCCCAGGGCCGTTTGCACAGCCTTGATCCACTCTCGGGCCAGTTGATTGATACACGTGAGCTGTTTTCCGGTGCAGTTCTTGCAATTGTCGGAAACGGTCAATCAGCAGCAGTGTACACATCACAAAACGAACTGGCGCTGATTGACATCCGGAATTGACTGGATTCAACTGGATGAAGGTCAGGATTCATGCTTCCAGTTGCTGCATTAATTGGTCGGGCCAATGTCGGTAAATCGACCCTCTTCAATCGTCTGACTCGCACATTAAACGCTCTGGTCGATGATCAGCCAGGGGTTACCCGTGACCGGCAATATGGGTATTGCCGGCTTGCCGAGCGCCCTTTTCTGGTTGTGGATTCCGGAGGCATTGCGCAAGGCGAGGAGGAGTATGCAACTGATATTCAGGTTCAGGTCGAGCTCTTGCTGATTGAAGCCGATACTGTCTTGTTCGTGGTCGATGGCCAGGATGGAGTGTTGATGCCGGATCGGGAGATCGCTCAAATGCTCCGTGCCTCAGGCGCTTCGGTAACGCTTGTTGTCAACAAAACAGAAGGCCTGGATCCTCATCTCGCCGGTTCTGACTTTGAAGAGCTGGGCCTGGGCAAGCCCGTATTGATCTCGGCTCGCCGTGGCAGCGGTATTGCGAAACTCCTTGAATCGCTGGAAACTGAAAATGAAGCTAGCGAGGGCGAATACGACGAATCTAGCAGACCTCCCGGCATTGCGATTGTTGGCCGTCCGAATGTTGGCAAGTCGACCATCCTGAATCAACTGGCGGGCGAAAGGCGGTCTATCGTAAGCGGGCGGGCCGGCACTACTCGTGATTGTGTTCGCACGTCAATCACTGTTGACGGACAAGACTATGAATTGATCGATACGGCAGGCATTCGAAAGAAAGCCCGGGTGCAGGAGCGAATTGAAAAGTTTTCCGTGGTCAAGACCTTGCAGGCGATCGAAATCAGCCAGTCTGTGTTACTGGTTATTGATGCAAGTCAAGGCGTTCAAACTCAGGATGTGAATATCGCAGGGATGGTCAACGAACTGGGACGGTCCCTGGTAGTGGTGTTGAATAAATGGGATGGGTTGAGCAAGCAGTGGAAGAGAAGCATCGTGCAGGAAGTACATGACAGGCTGTCATTTCTTCCGGACTACGAACATCTCGAGATTTCAGCACTGTTTGGAACCCATATCGACCAACTGATGCCGGCAGCCCTGCGCGCTCGCGAGTCAGCCTTCATCAAGATTTCGACTTCGAGCTTGAATCAGGTCCTTAAGGATGCCATATCCAGCACGCCTCCCCCCGCTCATCGCAATCGTCCGATTAAACTGAAATACGCGCATCAGGCCGGAAGCAACCCACCGCAGATAGTGATACATGGGAATCAGGTCGATAAGCTGCCTGAATCCTATCGCCGCTATCTATCAAGGTTCCTGTCGAGGGCATTTCGATTGCGGGGGACTTCTTTCAGAATCAGGTTTCGCGTTGGGGAGAATCCCTTTCAGGGAAAACGTACCGCCAAGAGAGGTTTGCATCGAAGCAGCTAGTCGCTCGGCATTATTCCTGTTTCGATGCAAAATCAATCATGAGGAGCGGGTCAATTTCGGTACCGTTGAGCATCAAATACCAGTCGATGCGCCCAGTTCCGATTGTCTCGATCAGCGAAGCAGTACCGATCGGCTCGCCAGTTTCAACTTGATCGCCGACTTCAAGTGGAGAATTATTCACGAAATTCAATATCGACCTGAAATGATCTGAATGACGGATTACGATTTTCTGGTCGGGGGTGCCTTGATCCACGATATTTTCAACTATCCCATTGCCTGGCGCGTATGCAATGGTCCCGCCGGAGGCCAGATAAGTGATTTTGGGATGATCTTGAAGTCTCATGTCTTGAGTATCGCTTTGTGAGAGTATTCTCCCAAAGGGCAGAAAGCTGCCCTCGTTGATCACATGTTGAAAACTGAAATCCGGGGTGACCAGCTCGGATTCAAAAGCATCTGTGCCGAACATGCCTTTTAACTGTCGATTGTCGAGACCCAGAAACTCATCCGGGGTGAACTTCTCGGGCAGTGTAAATGACCGCTGCTTGTATTTTGAGTGTAGCGGATAAACGGTGAACGGCAGTATGGACCGTCGTGAGTTTTCCTCTTCGGCATACTCGACTCGCAGCATGTATTTCCCCGGAATCATGTTCATGGGCACGCCAACCACAGCGAGCCATTCCCCATCTTCCTGAATGACCAATACAGGGTCAATCCCGAAAAAGGCTTGGGGTTTCTGTTCGTGGAATCCAATGGGGATCAGTGAAATCCCCCCTGGAAAGTTATGTGGCTTGGGCAGGTCGACCCAACCCTGAACAGGCAACAGAAAAAGCAGCACAGGAATGATGAACCTGTCTAGTTGATAGGTTGACATGCTCATTGAATTGCAGAACGGCAGAACGGGGATTACTTTGCTGTTGCTCGAATCTGCCCCTTGGCAACTTTGAGTTCGAGGTCTTCGCCAGTCTCGACATTGGCGGGCGAGGTAACGACCTTGCCCTGTTCGTTTAACACGATTGCGTATCCACGGTTGAGAGTCGTGTCAGGTCCCAATATCTTGATTGACCCCTGGAGCTGTTCAACCATTCTGACAGTTTCAGCAAGTTTCTTGAGAATTGCCTGTTGCAGCATGCTCTGGAAATGCTCGGTTTTTTGGCGCAGCAGGTCAACCTTGGAGACAGGAGAGCGGATTCTGAGTGTCGAGACGGAATCATTCAGTCGAGATCGATGCCGCTCAATTTCGCTCTGCATCCTCGCAGTCAGTTTCTGCGTGAGATGCTGATGATGCTGCTGCCACAGCTTGAGCCTTTGATCCGGGCGGGCCAGTCGCGCTGTTTGGTAGTCGAGCGCCTGTTGTTTCTGCTCCAAGTATCGTCGAGCCAGATCCGAAAGCCTCCTGGACAGGTTTTGGTTTCTTTCACGCAATCTGGAGCTGGTGACGGTTAATTGTTCTGCTGCGCCGGTCGGCGTGGGGGCGGAGAAATCAGCGACAAAATCGGTGATTGAGACATCGACCTGATGGCCGACTGCGCTGATCACTGGAATCGGGCACTTATAGATTGCCCGGGCAACCTGTTCATCGTTGAATGCCTGAAGGTCTTCTGCAGAACCTCCTCCTCTCGCCACAACGATGACTTCGACTTCATTTCTTCTGCCTGCAGTCTCGAGCATATGAACAATCTCGCCCGGGGCCCGTTCTCCCTGGACGGCGACTGGATACAGGATGATGCGAAGTGCCGGAAACCGCTTTTTGATGGTAATCATCATGTCATGCAGGACCGCGCCGGTCGGAGATGTGATCAGACCGACGGACTTGGGGATTTCGGGCATCGGTTGTTTTCTGTCTGGGTCGAAGAGTCCTTCTGCGTCAAGTTTTCGCTTGAGTTTTTCAAAAGCCAGCCTAAGTGCACCTTCGCCGGAAACCTGCATGTCATGAATGATGATTTGCAGGTCGCCACGAGGCGGGTAGAGCGAAACCTGTCCTTCCACGATAACCTGCATGCCTACCTTCGGATGTATTGAATAGGCGCCTCTGCGATTCCTGAACCACGCGCATCGAATCAGGTAGTTTTCTTCCTTGAGGGAGAGGTAGCAGTGGCCAGCGTGAGATATGCTGACTTCTGACAGTTCTCCCTCGACTCGAATTGACCGGAAGCTGGATTCGAGTATGTTCCGCAAGGCGCGACTCAGTTCACTGACGGTATAAGTTTTTTGCATCGAGCAGGTATTTCTGATTCAGGAGGTGTTGTTCAAGTGCAATTCTTGCAAATTCTGAAACCAGAAGCGCAAGTCGTTCACCTTCGAGGGGATTGTCATTCTCATAGTGTTGTCGGGCAGCCAGCAATAATTCAGAAAGACTGATCGGTTGACTGGAAACAGAGTCCTCATGAACCATCCACTCGAAACCGGTTCCCAGTACTAAATCCAGATGAATTTCCGCATGCTGCAAGATCTCGGGAATTTGAGCAGGGGTTTCTTGAGGTTCAGGCGGAAGGTTTGACGGTACTTCAGTCTCCGTATCGGACTCGATCAATTCTGCATCATCGATCCGAGGACTCGTACACGCGGTCAGAGCAAGCATGAATACTGGGAAAATCCAGCCAAGTGATAAAAGCCTGTGGTTCAAAATGGGATTTATAACCGAAAACTTGCAAGACCACTCGAAGTAAGGGTCATCATTCCTTGTCCCTTTCTGCTTTCCGCATTGTTCGCATACACAGTGATTTCCGAGAAACGTGAGGGTTCTGGAAAATGATATATACCACAAAATGCAATTTATTGAAAATTACCGGGTCGAATTGGTGCCTTGTTTTAGCAATTCCGTGCTTTGGAACCGCTAAGCGCCAGTTCGCGTGCATTGCGATATATTCAGTCGTGTTCGCTGCTCCATGCTCCGAAAAGCCGCGGCAAGTCGCCAAACCAGGCAACAGCGCATAACAGTCCGACTGTCAGCAAAACGAAAAAGGTCGATACCACAGCCATTATCGGCGTGTATCCGTATCGAAGACTGTTGAAAATCTTGACGGGCAGCGTTTCATGGGTAAATCCTATCAGCATGAAGCTGATAATGTATTCGTTGAAGCTCAGTACAAAAGCAAAACAGAACCCGAATATCAGAAATGGCCGAAGGACTGGAACGATTACGGTCAGATATACTTTGGCCCTGCTTGCCCCGCACATTCTTGCCGCGTCGATCAGGTTCCTATCAACCGAATCGAGCCCAATGAGCAGCATAACCATGGGCAGCGTGACGAGAAAGACCCCGTGACTGACTACAGCAGCATACATCTGCCCGTAACCCCCGACAGAACTCCAGTAAACCAGAAACCCAAGAGCACTGACTACCGGCGGCAGCATGAAGGGCAACAGTCCAAGCCCGCGCAGTATCTTGGACTGCCAATTCAACCTCCGCCAGCAATAGAGTGCAAGTGGAACAGCCAGGCTCAGTGAAAAGAGAGCGGCACAGAACGCCAGAAAAAAACTCGTGGTCATGGCCGATAGCCAGCTGCTTTCCTGAAATGCCTTCTGATACCATTCAAGTGAAAACCCCTGGGGTGGAAACAGCAATTGTTTTTTCTCGTTAAATGATACCCCAGTCACAACAACTATCGGCGCAACGAACATCGTGAACATTATCCCCAGGTAGAGATTGCGTAACCAGCCCATGATCACTCGAAATTTTTCTGCAGCCGGTAAACCAGAGCAATTAGAAGTAATGAAGCGACCATCAAAAATACCGACAGCGCAGCGGCAAAGGGGAAGTTGGACTGATAAAGGGCTTGATCGGTGATATGGACAGATAGTGTCCAATGTCGAGGTTTGCCAAGCATGATTGGCAATATATATGAGCCAAGAGAATAAATGAAGGAGAGTATGAAAGCGGCAAGGAGTGCAGGGCGTACCGTTGGGATAATGACCGTGGCAATTGCCTTTGCTGGGGTTGCACCCATGGTTCTTGCCGCTTCTATCCAGTCTCGAGGCAATCGTGTCAATGGGGGAAACAGCACCAAAACGACAAATGGAATGCAAATGAAGGTTAAGGCTGTCAGCAAAGCCCAGAATCCTGGGGAGAGTGCCCTGGGCTGGTCAAATATACCCAGGGCATATAGCCATCCGCCAAGGCCGGCAGTGCGGGAAAAGAGCATGCTCCATGCAAAACCGGTTACCACCTCGGATAGGGACAGTAACGATACAAAGAGTATCAGCCAGAATGTCCTCCCCCTTCTTGACATGTTTGAAATGCAGTAGGTCAAAGTAAAACCGAAAATCACGGCGGCCAGGGAAGCCAATGCACACAATCCGGTAGACATCAGAAGAATGCGCCCAAAAAACGGAGACATCAGCCTTGCGTAGTTTTCAAGAACAAATGCCGGTTCATACAGCCCGCCGGTGATCTTGTGATAGAAACTGAAGTTCAGCATGATTGCGAATGGACCGAGAAAGAACAGGCCCAAAATTAGAAGAGCATACCAACCTGGTATTGGTCCGCTTCGGAACTCCCGGCTCACCGGTTTTCACCTCCATAGAGATGGCAGTGTTCAGGGGGCAGGTATGCCTCTACACCGTCTCCGATAATGAAGTCTGCATCAACTTCTGACTTGGGGGAAAAGGCATGCACGATGCTTGCCGAGCCGAAGCTCGCATGGACTTCGATAAGGTTTCCAGTGTTCCGAACAAAGCTGATCATTCCCCGCAGTCGGTTTCTGCCTTCTCCGTCAATCGCGACACCTTCATTTTCATGTGCTTTCTTGAATACGACCCTTTCTGGGCGGATTGCCACCCTTGCCGACGACGCTGCACGGTTTATAGACCGATTCTCGGTTCCCGTTTCAATGCGGACATTTCCAAACCATGCACAGTTATTTTCCCAGCGGCATTCCAGAATGTTCATCGTGCCAATGAATCGCGCCACGAACTCGGTTTCAGGGCGATTGTATACTTCCATCGGACATCCTGCCTGTTCGACCGTACCATGCCGCATTACGGCAATCCTGTCGGAAATGGTCATGGCTTCGGACTGGTCATGAGTTACCACAATGGTCGTGATACCCAGAGCCTGCTGCAATCGGCGCAATTCGATCTGCATTGTCTCCCGCAGGTTCGCATCTAGTGCAGAAGTTGGCTCGTCCAGGAGAAACAGCCTTGGGTGTCGAGCCAGTGCACGAGCGATGGCAACGCGCTGGCGTTCACCGCCCGACAATTTGAAAATCGATTTCCTTGACGCGTCAGGCAGCCGGATGAGATCCAGTAATTCGGTAACCCTTTGCGAAATAAGATCCCTTTTCATTCCGCCAAGTCGCAGTCCGTATGCAATGTTTCCGAACACATCAAGATGGGGAAACAGCGCATGGGACTGGAACACCATTCCTATGTCCCTTTTGTGCGGGGGCAGGGCCAGTAAATCTGTATCACCCAGGCGTACACTGCCGCTGTCATGCACTTCCAGACCGGCAATAATCCTTAGAATGGTTGTTTTGCCGCAACCAGACGGCCCCAGCAAGCAGAGTAGGCTGCCTGACGGGATAGTGAGGTGTATATTCTTCAGGGCATCGAACGTTCCGAATCGTTTGCTGATGCCTTCAATTCTGAGGCTCGACACCTTTGTCGATCTCTGGCGTTTGGAGCGGGACTGATCGGCCCCGAGTTCAGCTAGCGATCAGCTCGGACCATTTCTGGGAAAGCCATTCCTCTTTCTGGTCGTACAGGTCATAACGGGGCACGATCGGAGCGATTTCACTGGCGACGGAAGCAAATTCATCGTCCGTCAAGTCCAACATGCTCCGCGGCACCGTGGGTGCCGTTCCGACATTGCGAGACAGTGATGACTGAACATCCGGGCGACACATGTAGTCAATGAAGACATGCGCCTGTTCAGCCATTTTCGATGCCTTCGAGACTGCCCAGAGGCCAGAATCACTTACTCCGCCTTCCCTCGGAAAAGTCGTCCGGACCGGAAAGCCGTCGGCCGCGGCCAGTCCAGCCACGTCATGGTAATACTGTCCCATCGGGATTTCTCCGGATTTCAGCGCTTGTTCAAATTGGGCTTCATCACGATACCAGAGAGCGACATTGTCCTTGAGTTCTGCGAGCTTGCCGAATACTTCAAGCTGCCCTGCTTCGTCATTGAGGATATCCGTTGTTCCATAATAAGTAGTTGATGTGATCTCCAGCAGGAAGGAATTGGTCACCAAGGCCAACAAGCCGAGCCGATCCTTGTTTGCGGGGTTCCATAGTTCGTCCCAACTCTCGGGTTCCTGCGAATAAACGTCGGTGTTTGTTACCAGCGTAATGTACCATGCTACGGCCCCCACGCCATCCAGACGGCCATCTGGATAGCGATGCACGAAATTCGGGGAGACATTGGCAAGGTTGGGCAATTTCCCTTCGTCCAGTGGCATCCATAGTTCCGTCTTCTGTCCTTTAAGCATTGGGACTTGGGCAATCATGGACACGTCCGCCGGAGCCTGTCCTGCCGATGCCGCCGCATTTAACTGGGCCAGCCATGCCTCACCCGTAGGTTCAGCTATGGACTCCACCTCAATACCCGTCTCTTTTGTGAACTCCGGAAATATAAATTGATCGAATGAATCCTTGAAATATCCACCATAGGCGCCGACTTTGAGAGGCCGTGACTGACCAAGAGACAGCATCGGAAACCCTGACAGTGAAATGCCTGCAACAGCGGTTGCAGATGCGGCAAGAAATTTCCGTCTTCTACTATCTTCGATTGTTTGATATTTCTTGCAATTCGGTTGTTTGAGTTCAGTCATGATAATCACCTGTTAATTCGTGAATTAAATTGGAACATACTGAGAAATACCGTTCCCAGTTTTGCCGATAAAAATAAACTAATGTCCTACATTTCTCTCAAGTATGATCCATCAAGTTTTATTGGAGCCAGCTTGCTGTAAACCGAATCGTCTCCAGGACCTTGGTTATTCGAGTAGGTACTACCTCCCAGATGATTCAATACACCCCAAGCAGCATTGATACCCGAATGGATCGCACCTTCACTCCAACCGCCTGTCCAGGAAATATCGTCGCCTGCTAGAAAAACACCATGCGCAATGGATACTTCATCCTCTTTAAACGCCGTAAACAGATCCCTCTGTATCCGGTATTGGCCGGGGAGGTTATTCTTGAATGCGCCGATGAATTGCGGTTCCTTGTCCCAAATCACGCTGATCGGCTTACCCTGAAATAGATCATCAAGAGATTCGTTAGGATAGATGTCCTGCAGTACACGCACACATCGGTTGAATTGCTCTTGGGCATTGAATGGCAGAAATTTGAGAGTATCGTCATTCCATGTATACGACAGGCAAACCATTGGACTGCCTCCAGATTCATCAAATAGGTAGGTTCCCCTGGTCAAACGGTCGCTTAGCGTCATGCTCATTCTGTAACGCCCCGATGAATTTTTCTCTGTCCAGATTGGGCTCTGCGCTTTGGAAAACACCTTGCCTGACAATTCGTAATGCGTATTGTCTATCGCAGTAATTATATCTTGCCCAAATAAAGATTCATCAATTTGGATCGCGCCGCTTCGCAATACCCGTTTCTCAGGTGTAACAATTGCCGCTTCGTACGTTTTCGAAACGTCAAAAGTACTAATCTGAATGCCGCCACCCTGACCGGGATTGATCGAAACAACTGCCGGTGACGTTAAGCCGCCATTCAGGGATTTCAGACTGGTTCCTGCTGGCCAGTGCTTTATATCGGCTGGCTGTCGTTCCCATAGTTTTTCAACTAACGATGTAGTTCCTTCAATGATTCTTTGATGGTTGTCATCCGCATTGGTATATACAACTCGCAGAATCTCCAGTATAGAATTTGGATAGTCCGTATTCCATCCTCCCGAACCGAACCCTACTTGCCCGAATATGTAAATTTCATCATAGGTAAAACCAGCTTCAACCAAGAACTGGTAAAAGCTGACATTGTCGTATTGTTTGACTTTCTGATTCCAGATGGACTTAATGGTATTGGCATCGCCATCCTTGATAGCTGTCTGCATTTGGGTGAATTCGAAGTAATTCTCCAGGGATTGGTTCCATTTATCTGCAATGCTTGCGAATTTCTCCGGCACCGGACCAGTTCCTTCAATATAATAACTTTCATCTAGTAACTCGATTAGAGTGCTACGTGCAGCATTAGTGAGTGGATTGGGGAAAGGTTCGGTCTCTAGGTCCAGCAAATTTATATAATGAAAGAGACCTGTCGCAGAAGGTGGAAATCTCATTGCCCCCATCTCCGCAAAAGCACTAGTACCATCAAAAAGCTGGCTGCTTTGGAACCTGCCTCCCAAACCCAGTTCTTGATCTTCGTAGATTTCAGGCTTTAGTCCGAGTCTCATCAACTCATATGCGGCGGTGATTCCTGACACTCCACCACCGACTACGGCAACCGGCGTCCCAAATTTTTCTGCAGGTATTTCTCCAATTCCCTGTGCAGATGCATTAGAAAGAAAATTACCGTAGTCGAATGGAAAATCCGCAATCAGCATCTTTACGTCCGAATCTCCAGCACCTAGGCTTAGTCCTTCTACTTTTGAAGCATAAACTGCCATTTTCTAACGCTCTATTAGCAAACCTATTTAGAAAAAATTTATAACTAATTGAATTAAAATGATATATTAAATCTGACCAAGGTTGAGAAAAAAATTGTCAAACCCACCAGAAAACAAAGTCGTGTACAGCGCAACACGCTATAAATTATCATGAAAACTTACTCATGGCACAAGTTTCTTTGATGACAGTATTTCTAAATCGCGAGTGGGTTCGAGGTTATATAAAGTTACTTGTTTCGTGTGCTTGATTATAAATAGGCTAAAGTACGCTATGAGTAAATTAATCTTATTGCTAATCATAAAAAATTAAAACAAAATTTATAATGGAAAGTCTACAAGTTGATCTGCAACAACAGTTTTCATCCTTTGCCAACTATCGCTATACGGATTTGTATACTTAGTGTCTGCCAGAAAACCCCTGTTTCGGGTTTTCTGGCAAATAGCATTGGTATTCCAACAAAGCAACAGAAGTAGGCGATCATGCCCAGTTCTGTCGGTAAGAATTCGCTTGAAGCAAACACTACACAGGAATAGCAATTGCAAGGATGGCTCCACAAACCACAAGTACTTTTCGGAACAGAAGCTATGGATTGATATTCATAAAGAATAATACCGCCTCTTTCAGGGAGTACTTGATAACTTGTCGTTGATCAAATCTTAAACTCTCAACCCATTCCAAAAATATTTACTGATGGCGATTTTCCACGACTGAACAAACCTTTCCTTGTTGTTTTCTAAAGAGCCCATGTGCTTCTCAAGGCGAATGATGACTTGGTTTGTTTCGTTGGACTTTCATATGATTGTTGATGCTGCATTGATTTGAAATCGGCACATTTAGGGAATCGAAATCAGGGAATCGTATGCCATTGACCATGTATCTGCATCCATCCGTTCATTGATCTTGTGCGTTTGAAGCAAATTGATGATCGGTGTGAGGGATTGCAGCTTGTTACTGCAATTTTTTTAGTCATCGGCAAGCCAAGATATGTTAGAATGCACTGTTGGATATTGATAATCACTTAGGTCAGGAATAAGCTTAATGGTAATAATTCGTTTATCCCGCGGTGGCTCGAAAAAACGCCCGTTCTATACGGTTCAGGTGGCAGATCAACGTCGGTCAAACCAGGGAAAATTTATAGAGAGGGTCGGTCATTTCAATCCCATGTCCCGCGATTCCGATCCAAGCCCCAAATTGGTGCTTGATCTGGAGAGGGTCGACTATTGGCTCGACAAAGGTGCGCAAATGAGTGAACGGGTCAATCAGCTGTACAGAAGCGCCAAGGCGGCAACACCCGGTTCCTGATCGGAACAGGAGCGAGACTCAGCCCGCGCTCTGGACCCGTGCAATCCAAAGTTTTGTTGCCGGCCGGAAGATTTGAATAATCCTGAGCCGGCGGATAGTCCGATAGTGATCGGTCGAATTGTTGGTCATCATGGCTTGAAAGGCTGGGTCAAGGTAGATTCGTTTACTCGGCCCCGCGAGCAGTTCAGGGAATACCAGACCATCCTGGTGGGCAAAAAGGGAACCTGGAAGCAAGTTCGCATTGAAGAACATAAAGCGCATAGTCGGAATCTGCTAATCAGGCTAGGGGAGTGTGAATCACGGGAACAAGCGGAGCCTGTTATTGGTGCAGACATTGCGATTGAGCATGATCAGTTGACCGAACTGTCAGAAGGAGAATATTACTGGATTGACTTGATTGGGTTGTCGGCAGTGAACTTGCAGGGTGCCGAATTAGGCACGATAAGCAGGATTATCGAGACGGGTGCCAATGACGTGATTGTTGCTCAATCTGGGCAAGCCGAAATTCTGATCCCCTGGATTCCGGATGTTATTCGAAATGTTGACTTGGAAGAGAGGTTGATTGTAGTAGACTGGCAGCAAGATTATTTGTCATGATGCCAAGCCATACTGGGTGAGTAACATGCAGGTCGGGGTTGTAACTATTTTTCCTGAAATCTTTGATGCGGTCACTGGGTTCGGAACGATTCGGAGGGCGATCAAGTCCGGTAACCTGGAGTTTGAGTCATTTAACATCCGGGATTTTGCATCGGACCGAAGGCGCACCGTGGACGACAGGCCGTATGGCGGCGGACCGGGCATGGTTTTGATGCCAGAGCCTCTTGCGGCCTGTATTGATGCCGCCAGGCAGAGAGTGGAAGGCCCCGTAATATACTTGTCGCCTCAAGGAGACCGGCTTGATCAAAAAATGGTTCGCGAGCTGGCAGAATTATCCGGGATGATTCTGGTTTGTGGGCGATATGAAGGAATTGACGAGCGGATTGTAAAGACCCGCATAGATCAGGAAATTTCAATCGGAGACTACGTTATTTCAGGAGGGGAGTTTCCTGCCATGGTCATGCTTGATGCAATTGTGCGCCTGCTTCCCGGCGTATTGGGTAACGAAGAATCGGCATTGCAGGATTCATTCAGTGATGGAATGCTTGACTGCCCTCACTATACCAGACCCGAGAGATTTGAAGGCCTGGACGTGCCGCGAGTACTGCTGTCCGGGAATCATCAGGAGATTCAGCGCTGGCGTCATGATCAGGCGCTTGATTGGACACGAAACAGAAGGCCGGACCTGCTCGACAGTTGTGGCCGGCCACAAGAAAAAATCAATTAGATTTTTACACAGTTGATAACCGTCATTAGTGAAGAGGGCAATCCAATGAACAATATTATTCAGCAAATCGAGGCCGAACAGACCCGCTCGGATATACCGGAATTTTGGCCCGGCGATCAGATACGCGTTCAGGTACGGGTCAAGGAAGGCAATCGGGAGCGGCTGCAGGCTTATGAAGGCGTGGTAATCGCAAAACGCAATCGTGGACTCAACTCTTCCTTTACCGTGCGCAAGATTGCGAGCGGAGAAGGTGTTGAACGGGTTTTCCAGACCCACAGTCCCCTGATCAGCGAAATCAAGGTCTTGAGACAGGGTGATGTTCGCAGAGCAAAACTCTACTACCTTCGGGATCGTTCCGGCAAGTCTGCAAGAATCAAGGAAAAGATTCGTCGTTGATGGTGATTTCCCGAGATGCCACAGTATGGTGCAGGAGGTCTGCAGGCTAGCCTGCAGACCGTCAAAAGAGGTACGCCCCTCCTTTTGCTTTGCTTGTCATTGGCCGGAGGGCTATCTCTGTTCTGCCCGCTTCTGGCAGACACGCTTTATGAAGAGAGTCAGCGCGGCCTCAGTCCTGAATTGAGGATGGCCCGTACTCTGATCAAGGCAGATGTGCTGGATCTTGCTGAGTCAATCCTTGAGAATCGTTCCCCGCCAGTATTGCCCTCGGACGAGTGGCTGGCATGGGAACGTCAAATCTGGTCTTTGTATGCTTATCGCAATAAATGGCAAGACCTTTACGAGCGTGCGGTCCAGGTTCCACCCTCATTTCCAGAATCAATCCGCAATGAGGCATTAGATCAGGCTGCGAAAGCCCTGGTTGAGCAGGCCAGAGGTGCTGAAGCAAGACGCCTCCTGATCAGGCGAATGGTCTCAACCCAGCTTCCTGTTCCAGTGATTCGGGAAATTCGCAAGCTCATCATCAGTAGCTATGTGGTTGATGGATTGCTGTCAGAAGCGGCATTGTCGATGACCAATTACGAACGCGAGTTTCGCGATTCTGATGAGGATTGGCTAATTCAACGAGCCGAGATATTCCTGAAACTGGGAAAACCAGCCGATGCAGTCAATATTCTGGCGCCGTCAAGTTCACCAAGAGCCAAATTGCTGGGCCTGTATGCACGCTTGGCCCATCAATCGGTAACACCCGCACAAGGATCTCAGAGGCTCGATAGCATTTTATCCCGGGATGAGGACGGTAAACTGAGGCCTGGACTTACAGAGATGGAAGCGGCAGCAGTTGCAGCTTATCTTGGCCGGTTGATTGGCGGTCATGAATACGTGATGAGATTGGAGCAGTATTTGATTGTCAAAAATGAATTCGGAACTTCAACTGATGGAGCCTTCCCGGTTTTTTACTTGTCAGACCTGATCCGGGCATATGAAGATTATGCTATTCAATTTATCGGTGTTCATGGGCTGTTGGAGAATGATTTTCCGAGTATTTACCGGCACCTTTTATCCTTGCCAGACAACGAGACGCTGCAGCAAAAAGCATTGTCGGCTTTCCTGCTGAATCGTGTCGAGAATCCGGTTCAGAGAACGAGACTGTGTGATCTGTTTGTGGCCTCCTTGAACCTTTCAGGAAGCATTGAGTTGATGGCCAGTCTGTTTGGCACTGGTACTCCGCTGGGAGAACTGTCGCTTGGAGGAGAGGCTGTACTGCTTCTGTCAAACATGATGATTGAACAGGGTCGAATACAGCTGGCAGTTCAGGCCATCGATAGCATGTCTGAAAGAGCGTTCATTAATGTTGTTCCAGATAAATGGATGCTGCAGAAGGCCAGGGTATATGTGGTTTCGGGGCGATTTCTGGCCAGTTTTCAGCAGCTCCGACAAATGATTAGCGGTTTTTCCGAAATTTCTCCTGAGCAAATGGATGAGATTCTGACGGTGGTATTCGACTTGCAGAAATTCCGGCAAAACGAGTATGCGCTTGAATTGCTGAACCTGCTTAGGGAAAAGGCAACTAGCCGAAAGCAGGACCGTGAATTGACTTACTGGATTGGAGAAACATATCAGGCAATGCATCACTACCTGCCTTCTGCAAGCTATTTTCTTTACTCTGCCATGCTTGAAAACAGCGGATACGACCAATGGGGGATTTCGGCGCGGTATTACGCAGCCCGGTCACTGGAGTCGGCCCATCTCTATGCAGATGCAGGAAAACTGTATGAAAGCATCCTCAACCATACTGCTGATGAAGCACGAAAGGCAGAATTGAATCAGAAGATTCAGGAATTGAGTTTGTGGGAGTCGGGAGGCTTTGATCCCGGTAACGGCTTGGTTGAAGGTGGAAATTGAACGAATCTGCAAATTCATTTCTTGATCAGTTCAATGTGCAAATAGAGCGATTTCTCGATGCGGCCTGGCTTGAATCGGGGCTTAGCGACAATACGCTTGCTGCCTACCGGCGGGATCTTGTATTGTTCTCCAAATGGGCGAATGCCCAGCATATCAATCCAGTCTCGCCGCCTGCTCCCGCAGTTACGGACTATATTGCTCACCGGTCAAAGCAGTATTCGGTTCGCTCTGCAGCGAGGTCGTTCTCCAGTCTCAAGCGGTTTTACCGCTATTTGATTCGGGAGAAAATTATTGAGGAAGACCCTTGTGCAAAAGGGGTTGCGCCGTCATTGCCAAAGAGCTTGCCCAAGACCGTTTCGGAAAGCGAGATTTCCAAATTGCTTGAGGCACCCGATTGCAGAACGCCAATCGGCCTTCGTGATCGAGCGATGATTGAGACACTGTATTCAACCGGCATGAGGGTAAGTGAGCTAGTCGGGCTCAAGGTCAATCAAGTCGACCTCGTGGTCGGGGTATGCAAGGTGACTGGAAAGGGCAGCAAGCAACGACTTGTTCCCCTGGGTGAACATGCGGCAGACTGGATACGGACCTATATGGAAGAGGCCCGGGACCAGCTACTGAAAAAACGCATCAGCAACGATTTGTTTCCGGGCAATCGGGGCAGGGCCATGACCAGACAGGGTTTTTGGCAGAAACTCAATAAATATGCCGTGCTCTGCGGGGTTAAGTCAACGGTATCGCCACATACTCTGCGGCATGCTTTTGCAACCCACTTGCTTAATCATGGCGCTGATCTAAGGAGTGTGCAAATGATGCTCGGGCATTCTAATCTATCCACAACCCAAATCTATACCCATGTGGCCCAGGCTAGAATGCAGAAACTGCATCAAGCGCATCATCCCAGAGGCTGATGCTGATTGTCGAGTTTCTCTCGTGTATTCATATGATAGACATCAACTGCATGGAATAACCCGGAGTCAGTGACATGTCGGCACATCCCGAAACCAGCAGCATTGGTCATCGAGCAGCGGATATCAAGTCGATTCGCAGGATATTTTCCGGTTACAGCAAATCCTGTCGTGAACTCGGAGAGCTAACTGCGTCTGTATTGACTGATATTGGCGCAGGCCCATTGACGGTGGCAGCAGGCTATTTAGCCTCGATTGGCGAGATTCAGGAAAAGGAACATGAGCAACTTGTCATGACTGCGAGAAGCACGCTGCTAGAACTGTACAAGAATTCGATGTTTCTGAATAGCCTGTCAGTAGCGAGGCAGGATCAATCCTCATCGAAGAATGAATATCAGCCGATCGAGGAAAATCTTCGCAAGATGCTGATCGCCATGGTCGATGATGGCCGGGTTGTGTTGATAGGCCTGGCCCTGCAATTGGCCAAACTCAAGATGGGCGAAGGCGAAGATCAAGAAGACTATCGGCAACTGGTTCATGCTACCCGGGAAATCTACGCACCGCTGGCCAACAGGATGGGGCTTTTCCAGCTGAAGTGGCAGCTGGAGGATTTAACTTTCAGGAACACGCAGCCCGATACCTACCAGCGACTGGCAAGGCTGCTGAATGAAAAGCGCAAGCAGAGAGAGCAGTTTCTCGACGATGTTGTTCGGGAAGTCCAGTCGGGGCTGTCCGAGATCGTCCCTGAAGTCCGCGTGCATGGCCGGCCCAAGCATATCTACAGCATCTGGAAAAAAATGAACCAGAAAGGCATTGAGTTCGACCAGTTATGGGATATACGGGCGATTCGCATTCTGGTGAATACCGTTGACGAATGCTATCAGTGTCTAAGCTACATGCATGGCAGATGGCAGCATTACTCGGATGAATTCGAAGACTATATCGCAATGCCGAAGAAAAACGGCTACCGGTCCATACATACGGTTATAGCCGGTCCCCAGGACAAGGCTGTAGAAGTGCAAATTCGAACTTTTGAAATGCATCAGGAAAGTGAGTTGGGTCTTGCCGCGCATTGGCGATACAAAGAGGGCATTGAGCAGGACGTCAACATTGAAAACAAGATTATCTGGCTGCGTGAACTGCTCGAATGGAAAAAACAGATTGTTGAGCCGGCAGGGAGTGTCGAGCAGGTTGAAGAATCCCCCGGGGATTCAGCTGCAAAACCCCGTAAAGATGACCGGGTCTATGTTTTTACTCCGCAAGGGAAGGTCATTGACTTGCCGCATGGTTCAACTCCGCTTGATTTTGCCTATGCAATCCATTCCGAGATAGGTCATCGAGCTCGCGGTGCATTAGTGGATGGCAAGATGGTGGCCTTGCACAAGCGACTCAAAACCGGCAATCGGGTACAGATTCAAACAGTGAAGTCGGGAGGCCCCAGTCTTGACTGGCTGAGAAATGATCGTGGCTATGTCCAGACCAGCCGGGCAAGGCAAAGAATACTTCAATGGTTCAGGCATGAAGAATATGACCGGAATGTTTCGGTTGGTCGCGGTTTGCTTGAGCGCGAGATGGTCAAGCGGGGACTCACTGACCTGTCTTTTGAAAAAATCAATCAGCATACTCATTATCGGAAGGTGGATGACCTGTTTGCCTCGATTGCAACGGGTGACTATAAAATCGGCAGAGCATTGCAGCCCTTCAAGACTGGCTCTGAAAACAAGGTCACTGATCAGCTAATATCCAGACGTTCAAGAGAAAAATCCCATCGGACTAAACCGAGCCGATTTGTTGTGCAAGGTGTGGGTAATTTGATGGTGCGTTCAGCGAATTGCTGCTCTCCGGTACCGCGTGAGCAGATTGTGGGTTATATCACGGCCACGCAGGGCATAACAGTCCATCGGCGGGATTGCGGGAACGTGGTGCGACTTTCGGAGTCTCGCAAGCAGCGCCTGATCGAGGTAGAGTGGGGGGGATTGCCGACTGGTGCCTATGTGCTGGATGTGGAAATCGTTGCCTACCAGCGTGAGGACTTTCTATCGGATGTGCATGAGAAACTGAAGTCGAGAAAAATAGAAATACTGAAGGTGGATACTCGTTTGGATGATCGTGAAAAAGTCATGTACCTGGGTATGGAGCTAGAGATCCCTGAAAGCGTTCGATACAAGACGGTATTGGAGAGCCTGAAATCGATTCGCGATATTCTGGGGGTTCACCGAACGGGATGAGCGAGTGACACAAGGGCTGTCACCGGATGCGGCAATGACAGGCCTGCCTTGTATCAGGCGATCTGCGAGTCCAGGCCCGTATTGATGAGGTTGCTCAGAAAATCGCCGGTATAGGACTGCTTGTTCTGACAGATTTCTTCCGGGGTGCCCATTGCCACGATTTCCCCGCCCTGGTCGCCGCCCTCCGGCCCAAGATCGATAATCCAGTCGGCGGTCTTGATGACATCAAGATTGTGCTCAATGACAATGATGGTATTGCCCTGATCGCGCAAGCGATGAAGAACGCTCAACAGCTGCTTTACATCCTGAAAATGCAGCCCGGTTGTCGGCTCATCCAGAATGTACAGGGTTCGACCGGTATCGCGCTTGGATAGTTCCTTGGAGAGCTTCACGCGCTGTGCTTCGCCTCCTGACAGCGTGATAGCGCTTTGACCGAGGGTGATGTACCCCAGACCCACATCGAGAAGCGTTTCAAGCTTCTTGCTGATGACCGGAATCGCCGAAAAAAATTCGGAGGCTTCCTCGACAGTCATTTTGAGAACTTCACTGATATTCTTGCCCTTGTACTTGATCTCGAGGGTTTCACGGTTATACCGTTCTCCCTTGCACAGATCGCAGGGTACGTAAATATCGGGCAGAAAATGCATTTCCACACGGATCAGCCCGTCGCCCTGGCAGCTCTCGCAACGACCGCCCCGAACGTTGAATGAAAACCGCCCGACTTTGTATCCACGGGTTCTGGATTCCGGAGTGGCTGCAAACAGGTCCCTGATCGGAGTGAAGAGTCCGGTGTAGGTGGCTGGATTTGATCGTGGTGTGCGGCCAATGGGGCTTTGATCAATGACGATAACCTTGTCAATGTACTCCAGTCCAACGATGTCTTCATATGGTTCTGGCATGGATGCACTCAAGCGTAGCTTTTTCGCCAGCGCCGGATACAGCGTGTTGTTGATCAGGGTTGATTTGCCGGAACCGGATACCCCGGTTACGCAAGTGAACAGGCCAACCGGTATTTTGGCAGTGATGGTTTTGAGGTTGTTTCCCGATGCTCCGGAAATTTCCAGGATTCGTTTCTTGCTTGCCGGATGACGACGGACCGGCACGGGAATGCTGGCCTTGCCGCTTAGGTATTGACCGGTGATGGACTGTTTGCAATTTGCGATGTCTTTGGGCTTGCCTTGGGCGACAACTGCCCCGCCATGTTTCCCTGCCCCCGGCCCAATATCAATCACGAAATCGGCGCTTCGGATCGCCTCCTCATCGTGTTCCACAACGATCACGGTATTGCCGAGGTCGCGAAGGTGAAACAGCGTATCAAGAAGACGGGTATTGTCGCGTTGGTGCAGGCCGATTGATGGTTCATCAAGAATGTACATGACGCCTACCAGACCGGAACCAATCTGCGAGGCCAGGCGAATTCTCTGGGCTTCGCCACCGGAAAGCGTTTCTGCAGATCTGGACAGCGTCAGGTAATTCAAGCCAACATTGTTCAGGAAGCCCAAGCGAGCCACGATTTCCTTGATGATTTTTTCGGCGATTTCGGCACGTCGTCCTTCAAGCTCCAATTTGGTGAAGAATTCAAGGGCAGCATTTACCGGCAGCTTTGAGACCTGATCAATGCTCGAGTCTGCGATATAGACATGGCGTGGCCCGGGCTTCAGTCTGGAGCCGTTGCAGGTTTTGCATACTGTCGTGCTCATGTATCGAGCCAGTTCCTCTCTTGAATGCGATGAATCGGTTGTGTTGTAGCGACGTTCCAGATTATTGATCACGCCTTCAAATCCTGGAGGCTTTTTTGAAGCGTAATCCCGATCAGCGAATTGGACTTGCCTGTTCTTGTTGCCAAACAGGACAATGTCCTGCCATTGTTTCGGCAGCTTGCCGAAAGGCAGATCGAGATCAAAGCCATAGTATTTTGAGATTTCGACTAGTTTTACGTGATAGAAGGCATAACGCGGATCCCAGCCGGGTATCGCTCCCTGGTTAATTGAGAGCTGGGGATCCCTGACGACTTTTTCCGGATCAACGATTCTTATTGTTCCGAGTCCATCGCAGTCCGAACAGGCGCCGACCGGGCTGTTGAAGGAGAATAGCCTGGGTTCTAGTTCATCCAGGCTGTAGCCACAGTGAGGGCAGGCAAACAGGCTGGAGTAATCTTCGGTAGAGACAATGTTGCGCTCGTCGTCAAGGATGGCAATTTTTGCTGTTCCTCCGGACAGGCTGATAGCTGACTCCAGGGATTCAGCCAGGCGCTGTCTATTGTCCGGCTTTACAACCAGTCGGTCGATGATTACATCTATGTCGTGATTGAGGTTCTTATCCAGTTCTGGGGGTGTTTCCAGGCTTGAAACAATGCCGTCGACGATAGCCCTTATATACCCTTGCGAGAATAGCTCTCCAAACAGATACTGAAATTCGCCTTTGCGGTTGCTGACCACCGGGGCAAGAATCATGATGCGCGATGAGTCCGGGTGATGCATGATGTTGTCAACCATCTGCGTTACTGTCTGTGCATCGAGAGTGGCTCCATGTTCCGGGCAGCGGGGATCGCCGACCCTTGCAAACAGCAGGCGCAGATAGTCGTGAATCTCCGTGACAGTGCCGACTGTGGAGCGAGGATTATGCGAAGTGGACTTTTGCTCGATGCTGATTGCGGGAGAGAGTCCTTCGATGGTGTCTACATCGGGTTTTTCCATGATCGACAGGAATTGCCTTGCATAAGTCGACAGGGATTCGACGTATCGGCGTTGACCTTCGGCATAGATGGTGTCGAAAGCCAGCGAAGACTTTCCGGATCCGGATAAACCGGTAATGACAATCAAGCTGTCTCTTGGAATATCGATATCGAGAGACTTGAGATTGTGTGTTCGGGCACCGCGTACCCTAATGGTTGTCAATGACACGGATTTTGTCCAAGGTAGAGTAGGTAAAACCTGTACTATAATGTTTTTTTGAGTGTCCGGGCAACCTGGTTGCCCTTTTTAAACACCGCAAAAGTCGTACCCAGCCGATATTATTGATAGAATAGGGGGGCTTAAGCGGCATTGACTCCGTTACAGTTGAGGATGGTTCTTCGCTTGCTTATCTTGAAATTGATCCAGGTCGGTATCAGACTTCGGAATTGTACAAACTACTTGAGAAATAGATCATATTCATGTCCAGAGGAGTTAACAAGGTTATTCTAGTGGGCCGAGTCGGCCAACATCCGGAGGTGCGCTATTCACCGAGCGGCACAGCGGTGGCGAACCTGAGTCTGGCAACCAGCAGTTACTGGAAAGACAGGGAAACGGGAGAAGGTCAGGAAAAGACAGAATGGCATCGTCTGGTTTTATTTGGCCGTACTGCGGAAGTCGCGGAACAGTATGTCAGCAAAGGCTCGCAGATTTATGTCGAAGGTCGCCTGCAAACCCGCAAATGGCAGGATCAGCAAGGCCAGGATCGCTATACGACAGAGGTCGTTGTCAACGAAATGCAGATGCTTGGCGGTCGGATGGACAGTAGCCATGCATCAGAACCCCGGGATGATTCGGGGTTTGAGAGGCCTTCCGACAAGCCGGCCAGGGAACAGCCCTTCAATTCGCCCGGCCCATCAGATTCGATGGATGATGATATACCGTTCTAATGAGCGGCGTTCATCAACACTGTTGATTCATGATGCGAATTCAGCATCTGACCGGTGAAATAAACAAGTTGCTGCTTTCTCGTTTGATGTTGGGGTTTGGTCGGTTTAATCCGCCACCTGACATTTTTTCGACCGGAGCGAACTAACGGAGAGGTGTCTGAGCGGTTTAAAGAGCACGCCTGGAAAGTGTGTATACGTTAATAGCGTATCGCGGGTTCGAATCCCGCCCTCTCCGCCATTCCCACAAGCCAGCATTGATATGTCGTTAATGGCATAACCTGAAAAATCCAGCATTGGCGGGCTTTTAGCTTTGTCGAGACGCTGTGCTGCCAGACATACCGTCTTTTTTCCAGCGCTGGTCAGGCCAGGTAGTGGTGACCTTCGCCTACCATTTCTGTATCCTAATCCTTGACCCAAGTTTAACGTGCGCCGTGTAAAGGCGCTTTATTCTGGAAGGAGTGAACCCTGTCCAACAGCTGTCGCTCCGGTTGGCAAGCAGCCAGGGTGGATCATAGAGGCAGCGATATGGTTTGAAGCACTCCGGTGTAAAAGGGTCACTGTAGGTCACTTAGCGACCTGCTTCACCTGCTCCGGCGTGACCTGGCGGAAATCGGTGCCCTTGGGAA
>JAPOSW010000090.1 GCA_026709505.1 Gammaproteobacteria bacterium
AACCGCGACACCAAATCCCGAAAACGCCGCAGGCCAATCTCGGCCCGAGACAATTTGGACTCTACGTCAAAGCGCATCCCGACCGTTTAGTGATTACTGCACGGAATAAAATGCGTAGTGGCGAATCAGTAAAGCTCAAACTGAATCTCAGTGCAAAGCTGATCGAAAGCCACACTTTACCTTTACGAGGTGATATTAATCAGAGAAATGAAAAACTGATAGCGAGATATTGGCAGGCTGGATTTGGGAGACCAGAGATAGAGCCTGTTGATACTGGTAAAGGCTGGATTGTAAAAGACGTTCCCACCGAGGTAATAGAGGAGTTTCTTTTTGAATTTGAGACTGATCCATCCTTTACGGATAGAAAAAATCATGCTAATCAATATCTTCAAGCACTCTCCGATAGGTACCCAAGGAGTGATGTCTTATTGATATCGCTTCAAAACAATGACGAAGATTCCAGGCAATATCGCCTTGGTGTACAGGAGCGGGGAAGTGCCCGAAACAAAGGGGATGTTTGGAGAATGAGTAAGGATCGGGTGGCAAGTCGTGGGGATGAGAAACTTGGCCTTTCCCCCCAACAAGTGAAAGAAGCAGAAGCATTGTCCCGTACAGATGAGCCGCCCCCAAAGGCACCTTCGGACATCCATTTTCGAATTGTGCGCAACAAACCTTTGTTGATGCTTCATGTGATTAACCCGAGTCCGAAAGAGCAGCAACGTATTCGTATTCCGGCCTTTGGCATCAGCTTCCCCGAAGATAACTACGAAACGGAAATTGAGGTAGTGGCCAATGCTGTATGGATAGAGCAAATGTACGATACCTCCACTGACAGCCCCGATCAGGAGGATGACTATGACGAATAGGATAATGCCTTGGGATCAGATCCAACTTCCAGAAGCGGAATACAATGTTCGCCTGATAGCGACTGACAGTTCCATCCCCCTTTACTGGGGCAAGGATACAGCAGGTCATTGCCTGTTTATCATAGAATTGCAGGGGGACCATACTGAGCAGTTCCGGAAGGGCCGTGCCTCGGTGCATGGCATAAGTCTCGACCTGAGAGGATTTGATGTGAATGCCAGGCAGGGGCTTGTCCTGAAGCTGGAAAAGCATATCGACAAGGATCTTTTTCTAAGCCTGTGTGAAACCCTCGTTACCAGCCTTCAGCCCTTAACAGACTCCAGCACGGCGCTTGCGGTTACTCTGACGTATATCCAACGCTGGAAAATGTTCATGTCGGGCAGGAAAAGCCGTATTCTTTCTGCCGAGGAGGTCAGAGGACTTTTCGCTGAGTTGCAATTTCTTCGTTTTCTGTATCAGGGTCGTTTGAGCGAAAAAGCTGCCGTCGATGCTTGGGTTGGGCCCGAAGGCAGCCACCAGGATTTTATCTTTGGCAATACCGCAGTGGAGATTAAATCAGTATCGGGAAAGGAACGGAGCACGGTTCGGATTTCATCTGAAGATCAGTTGGAAACCCTTTGCGACAACCTTTTTCTGATGATTTTCCGTCTTAATGCAATACCTGAATCAGACCAAGCCGCGTCGTTGAACGCATTAGTGCGTTTGGTAGAGCAGGAATTAAACGATGCGGTTGCTGTTGAAGAACTGCTGAGACGGCTTGCAGCATACGGCTATGTCGATATTGCCGAGTACGATACACCCAGGTTCGTAGTAGCCTCACGAGATGCTTATTTTGTTGAAAAAGACTTTCCTCGTCTTGTGCGTTCCCGCATACCCGATGGTATTGTAAGGACAACGTATGAAATTGAGTTGGAAAAGATAGCGGCATTCAAATGTGATATCACGAGCGTGGTAGAGAGTTGATGCAACAGACAGTACAGGAATTTTTCCACGACTTCAGACAGGAATTGCTGGCTGGAACGGATGCGGGGAATCAGTTTCAAGTTGCAGAATTTATGGAATTGATCACGGAGGAACTCACAGAAACGGGGTTCGTAGAAGGGTTTGATTTCTGCCACTACCGCGCACAGCGCGGGATGCGAGTTGACGGATACTGGTTCAATGATGAAAACGCACTGTGCCTGTTTATCGCAGACTTCGATAACAGGGATGAACTTGAATCGCTTACAAGGACGGAGGTAGATGCAGCATTCAGGCGGGTGACAAACTTCTATGAGGCCAGCAGAAATAAGGAACTGTATCGTGAACTTGAAGAAACATCACCCGAGTACGGACTTTCCCGTCAAATTGCAGACCGCAAAGGCCAGATACTCAGCGTCAATTTTTTTCTTCTATCAGAGCGTGTTCTGAGTGACCGGCTTCAGATTCTTAATGATAATGAAATAGCAGATACTCCTGCCACTTACACCATCTGGGACATCTCGCGTCTGCAACGTCAACGGGCATCACGTGGGCATAAGGAATCTTTGAATATTGATTTTCAGGAAATGTTTGGCACGGGAATTTCCTGCTTGCGTGCAGACCTCGGCCTGGATTCCTACCAGTCCTATCTCATTGTCATACCCGGTGAAATCCTTTCGACTTTGTATGAGAAATACGGTTCGAGATTACTGGAACAAAATGTCCGGTCATTCCTGCAGGCAAGAGGTAAGGTAAACAAAGGCATCCGAACCACAATTATCAGTGAACCAGGTAACTTCTTCGCTTATAACAACGGTATTACAGCGACCGCTCAGAAAGTGGAAACCACGGAGAACAGGACCGGTTTGCAAATTATGCGAATCAAAGATCTGCAGATTGTCAACGGTGGACAGACTACAGCCTCATTGTTCCATACACGCCGCAGGGAAAAAGCGTCTCTTGAAAAGATCTTCGTACAGATGAAGCTCTCTGTTATTGACCCCGAAGAAAGTGAGAAAATGGTGCCTCTTATTTCCGAGTACGCCAACACGCAGAACAGGGTGAGTGCAGCTGACTTTTATTCCAACCACCCATTTCACATACGTATGGAAGAATTTTCCCGAAGAATTTGGGCACCTGTTCGGAGCGGAGAACTCCGGGAAACCAAATGGTTTTACGAACGTGCAAGAGGACAGTACCCAGATGCACAGTCAAAAATGACACCTTCTGAGCAACGACGTTTCAAGGCGGAGTACCCAAGGCACCAGATGTTCACCAAAACTGATTTGGCAAAGTTTGAGAATGTCTGGGAAGATCATCCGAAATGGGTCAATCTTGGCGCGCAAAAGAACTTTGTACAATTTGCGGGGCGTATCGCAAGACAATGGGATAGATCCCCTAACACCTTCAATGAGTTCTACTATAAACGAGCTATCGCCCGCGCACTTGTTTTTAGACGAACCGAGAAACTGGTATCTGCCCAATCATGGTACGACGGTGGATACCGGGCAAATATTGTTGCTTACTCGATTGCTGTCATCCGTGAAATATGTGAAAGGCAGCAAAAAGCTATCGATTTTTC
>JAPOSW010000118.1 GCA_026709505.1 Gammaproteobacteria bacterium
TAGCCAACCCTACCCAGCCAAACAAGAGGGCGGCACAATGACCGCCCTTTTTCATGTTCCAGTGTTCCCAGCTTGAATCTTTGGGTAGTAACTGGAAAAGCAGGCTGATTTTCAAGTTCCCTAATCCATAAATTGAAAACATGAAAGTATCCCCCCAATGTCCTGCATGGCGCGGTTTTCGAGGGGGCTGGCATTTCACCCAGTGGATAATTCCAGATCTGGAGTTGAAACCCACGGTGCATAATGCTTTTCGCCGAATAGAGAACACCCTATTTCAGGATTAGGGAAGTTGAGCCATTGCCGAATCTTGCAATCAAGACCAGTTATCAAGCTAGCAACATGAAAGCCTTCAACGCGTATTCTTGGCTTCACGTCCAAAACGATCAAAGCTTCTCAACGAGAATATCCAGCAGGTTCCGTTTTTCCGGCCAAACACCAGGACGATCAGGTGAATGGGTTCTCTCCGGCCCCGGTACTTCTCGGCATAGCACTTCTCCCGGATCTGCGCAATGGCGCCGTCAAGACCTTCCCTTACCTTCCTTTCCATGTTACTGCTGCCCTTGACCGTCTTGAACTCGAGCACGAACACCTGGCCTGCATGCAGGAGTACCATGTCCGAGCGGCCATGGCTGGTCATTTCCTCTGCCCTGAGGTCAACCGGCGTGGTCCGGAAACTCATGTACAGCAGGCTTGCTTGCCAGGGTTCGCAGCTGCCCAGGCCGCCCCTGTCATGCCAGGCATGGGGAATCCCTCCCAGCAGGGCCTGAACTTTCACCATGAACGCCGGAAAGTCCCTGTCCCCCAGAGCCTGAACCAGCTCGCTTCCTGCCGCCGCGATCTCCTGGCCTTGCCCCGTCAGGTGATTGGCCAGCCCGATGCTGAAGCTGCTCTGCACCTCGAAGTTCGGATAGTCCAGATGGTACACGATGCGGGTGCCCTGCTGTTCCTTTCTGGAAATCGTCAGATACCCGGACTGGAACAGCAGGGAATTCACCGAGCTCGAAATTCGATATCAGGTCCGCATCGACCACGCGGTTTTCCAGCTGCATGGGGCTGACCCTTCTCTCCATCAGCAGCCGGTACAGGCAGCCCGGCTCCCCGGACCGGAACCAGTGAGCCCGATATTCGTGCTCATTGAACAGGTGGAGAATGTCGTGCGGGTTGTAGAGCTTCTCGGCGCCCAGCCAGCTGTAGCCATTGTACCAGGTCCGGATCATCTCACGATCCAGTCCTTCAAGCTCCGGAGCGAACACAGTCTCCAGATCATGATCCGTATATCCGCAGATGGCCGCATGCCTCGGAGACAGGCTGATGTCCGTGAGGTTGTTGAGACCGGAGGAAAAGCTGGTCTTCGAGAACATCGTGATGCCGGTCACGAACACGAACCGGATGTGGTCCTCGGAACTCTTGATGATGCTGTATATCTCCCGCAGGCAGTTCCGGTTTGCCCGGGCCTTCCCGTCATCCTCCAGCACGTCCAGGACAGGCTTGTCGTATTCGTCAACCAGCACCACTGCCTAATGGCCGGTCGCCCGGTGCAGAAAGTACAGGACACTCTCCAGCCGCTCGGGGGCGGTATGCACCGAGGGAAAAGTTTTCAGGTCAAATGCCTGCTCGATTTTATACAGCTGGTTGAGCACATGATTTTCCAGATTCTCCGGCGTACTGACCTTGCCGACCAGTCCCAGTGCGGGTGAATGTCCAGACCCCGGAACAGGGGCTCGTTGCCCTCGAACAGTTCCTTCATCGTACTGACCAGCAGGCTCTTTCCGAAGCGGCGGGGGCGGGAGAGAAAGTAGAATCGTCCCTGACTGACCATCTCCCGAATCAGGGGGGTCTTGTCGACATGGTAGCAGCCCTCGTTTCGGAGATTGGCAAACGCCTGATAGCCGATCGGTAGCGGAAGACGTTCTGTCTGTACTTTTGCATTCATGATGGAAGCATCATAGTACAGGATGGTAGCCTCAGAACTGCCTGCTAACTGAGTGAAATACCACTGAGCAGGATCCAATATACGAAAATATGCTCCAACGCCAAACCCTCTGGTTACCTTTCCCTGAAGGGAATCAAGTTGACCAGGAAAAATATCACCCCAGCTACCACTATAATCGAAGGGCCAGCTGGAACATCCCATGTCAGAGAGCCATACAGCCCCGAAACCACTGCAAGACAGCCAATCATCGTAGCAACGATAACCATCTGTTCCGGGGTTCGGGCGAGACACCGAGCAGCGGCAGCCGGGATGATCACCATCGCAATCACCAGTAGTATGCCCACAATTGTCATGCCGATGGCAATCACCATTGCCAGCACCATGATCAGCAGCAATCGGGTCTTTTCCACTGGCACGCCCTCGACAGCTGCCAGATCCTGATTCACCGTTATCGACAACAGATTTTTCCATTGCCATTTGACCTGCAAGCAGACGATTGCTGCTACGGTATAGATGGTCATCAGTTCGAATGAATCGATAGCCAGAATATCGCCAAACATAAATGAGATAAGATCGATGCGTATGTGTTCCATGAATGCCAGGACCACAAGACCGAGTGCCAGAGCAAAGTGAGATATTGAACCAAGCAGGGCATCGGTAGAAATCATCATATCCTGATCGATTCTAGCCAGCAGATAAGCGAAAATAAAACAAATCGCGAGCACTGTGATCATCGGTTCAATTTCCAGCAGGAAGCCCAACGCAATGCCAAGCAGGATCGCATGTGCAATGGCTTCACCCAGGTATGCCATGCGCCGCCATACAACAAAACAGCCAACCGGTCCGGCTGCTATCGCAAACCCGAGACCGCCGACAATCGCGCGCAGAAAAAAATCTTCCACTATGCGTGCCTGCCAGAGGTTTCTGGCTCGGGGCGATGGGTTGAGTGATCATGGTCATGGCTGTGCGAGTAGATCGCAAGGGTATTCGACAGGTCCTTTCCAAACACTGAAATAAAGCCCGGATGAGTAATCACGGTTTGCGGATGGCCAGTGCAACAGACGTGATGATTCAGGCATACCACTGTATCAGTATCGGCCATGACCATGTACAGGTCATGAGAGACCAACAATATTCCACAGCCATATCGATCACGAATATCTCCGATCAGACTGTAGAGTTCACTTTGGCTAGCGGCATCAACGCCAGCCATCGGTTCATCAAGAACGAGCAGGTCAGGCTTGCGGAGCAGGGCCCGGGCCAGCATAACCCGATGTAGCTCACCACCCGAAATTCCGGTTAAAGGCTGGGCAAGTATATTCCCGACTCCTACTTCTTCGAGCAATTCCCGGATTTGATCGAGGGAGATTGATTCTCCCAAAGCCAGGAAATGCCTGACTGTCAGGGGAAGTATTGAATCACGATGGACATGCTGGGGTGAATAGCCAACCCGCAAGCCCGGATGCTGAATCACGCTTCCCTGATCGGGCTTGATCAATTTAAGCAGAACTCGAATGAGAGTTGACTTGCCGGCACCATTGGTACCGATCAGGGTTACTATCTCGCCACGGTTGACCGCAATATCAACAGAATCGAGAATCTGGCGATTTCCAATCCGATAACTGACAGACCTGGCTTCAATCAATAGTTCGCGTTGGCTCACATCAACCGAAGGGTGAATACTGGCATTATTGACGATTGACATAGTCGGCTCCGTTGGCTTGCCTGAGCATGATCAGGCAAGGATAGAGGGCGTGAGTTTAACGCCTGTCAAGTGGATTATGGCGTCTGAAAATGGCGGTACGTCCAACGTACTGCCCGGCCCGCTCTGGCATATCTCTACTGCGGTCAATTTTATTATACTTGACAAACCATAATGATTTATGGAAAATCCAGTATAAATGAAAACAGTTTCGCAATGTCTGCACTGAATGCCAAATACATGCAGGATGAAAATGCCGCAATTTCCTATCTGGAAGACATAATCTGGCCTTCCGGGCCGATTTGTCCGAATTGCGGCGTCACGGATAATGCCTATGCCTTGCAGGGCGTTCGCACAAAGCCGTCAAAGAAATACCCTGAAGGCAAAGTCCGCCACGGTCTGAAGAAGTGTAAGGATTGCGGGAAACAGTTTACTGTTCGTATTGGCACGATGTTCGAGTCCAGCCATATTGAGCTTCATTTGTGGCTGCGAGCCATTTGCCTGCTGTGTAGCAGCAACAGGAAAATCAGTGCTGTCCAGCTCCACCGAAAACTGGGCATCACCGTAAAGTCCGCCTGGCTTCTGGGTCGGCGGATTCGCAAGGCGATGCCGAATAATCCTACTACCTCGAAAGAAAACACAATTACTTGAGCCATGAAATATTTAAAACAGTCTGTCCTCTCTTTGCTAATGATGATGCCCCTGGTCAATGCGTTGTGGGCTGACCAGTCCCCATCTGTTGTCGTTAGCATCAAGCCCATTCATTCCCTGGTTGCGGGGGTTATGGGCAACACGGGAACACCGCAATTGCTGTTGGAAGCGAATGCATCCCCCCATACCTATCAAATGCGGCCGTCCCAAGCCAGGTCATTGCAAGAAGCGGACCTGGTGATCTGGGTTGGCAAGTACATGGAGAATTTCATGGCACGGGCTATTGAGAACCTGAGCACTGACGCTGTCGTAATCACTTTGGAAGAGGCTTCCGGAATCCATAGGGTTGCCTTTCGTGAAGGCGGTATCTGGGGAATCGAAGAGGGACACAAGCATGGGCATTCGGAGCATGAAGATGACCATGACCACGAAAAGCATGATGACCATGAACATCATTCGGACGAAAATCACGGGCACGATTCTCATGAGCACGAGCATGCCGCGAAAGAACATGATGAACACGGACATGACGATGACCATGATGACCATGGGCACGGTGAACACGAAGGGCATGACCATCATGATCATGGGGAATTCGATGTGCACATCTGGCTTGATCCGGGCAATGCCCGTCGGATTGTCGAAGTTGTAGCGGATCAACTCTCTGCCATGAATCCTGAACATGCCGATACTTACCGCAATAATGCCAGCGCAACAATCCAGCGAATCAATGAAACTGAAGCATCAATCCGGACACAGCTTTCTTCGGTTCAGGAAAGTCGGTTTATCGTGTTCCATGACGCCTATCGATATTTTGAAGATGCGTTTGAACTTGAATCGTTTGGCTCTTTCACCGTGGAGCCTACCCGCCTGCCCAGTGCCAAGCGATTGTCAGCGCTCAGGGAGGCCATTACCGAATACGATGTAAAATGCGTATTTTCCGAACCGCAATTCAAGCCTGACCTGGTTGAAACTGTGATTGAACAAACTGACGCGAGAACGGGCGTTCTGGACCCGCTTGGTGCAGGTCTTGATCAAGGCCCCGATGCCTGGTTCATGATTATCCAGCGTTTGGCTGACTCTTTCGCAGGTTGCCTCAACTCTTGATGATGGACTTCATTCTCCGATTCTGATGATTGTCCCATAGGGCCGCATGCAGGGCAACGCAGAAAGACCGGGCAATGCCGTAATGCCCGGTCGCCTGCCTCTGATGCGTGAGGAGACCGCTGAATTAATTTTTCATCGGATTGGGGCTGTGCTTCAAAATCCCGATGAAACGTGATCTTGGACTGGAAGAGCTGATCGTCAAGAAGCATGCGGTGATCAACCCCCTTCTTGTCGAGTGCGAGGGTGCATCTGGGTGATGGTGAAATCGTGTGCCATCGAAAAGCTGGGAAATTAAGTTGGCAGGGACTCCCAAGGGCAGGCGAAAAATAACTTGTCATTTTCCTGTTGTATTCAGCTATTGTTCAGGCCAGTTATCGGCCCGCAACAGGAGGTACTCGACTGCCGCAGGAAGCAAACGGAATCCATTCCGGCACTGTCCCCGTATCACGGACAATCGAAAATCAATAACCGCAAAACTCAAACCAACAGGTAATTTATTCGCTTGCCCTAAGTAATGTCATCATTACCGGCTAGAAGCTTATATGGTTGCAGTTCACCATTGTCCATCGGTGTTGATGTGCTTTTTGACCCATTACTGATCAGGATTCATGAGAAATGTGCGCTCAAGCACTAGAGATGCTAGTCAGACTTGGAGTTGGATCCCATAACAAAAGGAATCATATATAAAAGTAACGTAACCACCCGGTCCCCAAGGTATTTCCACTCATCCGAATCTACTTTTCAGACTGTGAAACATCCAGAGTACTCGTCTCTGACAGAACCTGCATGGATGCTGCATCCTTTCGGGGCCATTCTGCGGATTCCTCATGCATGTCCGTTAGGGCAACATCCGGACATTGCTGGGCCTCCGGCTCGCTGGTCGGAAAAGTGCTTGTCCAGCAAGCCGTTTCGGCCTGGATAATCTTTCGGTCATTGTAGAAGACGCTTTCATGGCGCTCGGGATTTTGGCAATGCCGGTCCTTCTCGCAGGGCTTATCTTCATGCACCCGGTCGGCTATCCACTGATTCAGTGCCGTTTTGCGTGTCGGAATAGGAAACAGAATTTCTACAGGGCCTGGTGTGCGGCGCACACGTCCGGATGGACATGCCGAAAGCACATCCTTTTGGACATATGCTCAAGACCCTCCGTTATCGCATTGCGCATGGCATGATAGTTATGCCATGTTAGCTTGTCGAGTCAAGGTTTTACGGATTGCTTAAACCATTCTCGCAAGGCTGTGTCAGCAATTTGCAGTGGATTTCCTCGCAATCCCTGTATCGCGCGCGTGCTCAGAGACCATGCACAAACCATGCACAAGCTGCATCATTCTTCAGCGGCTTCCAGCACAAGCCGAATTCGATTGGTGTTGCCGGTTCGCTCATAGGAATAATCGCTGGCGAGTATCTTTACAAAATAGACGCCTAGCCCGCCAATCAAACGATCTCCGATATCGGCTTCCAAGTCGGGTTCAATGGCTTCTTCGAAAGGATTGAATTCTACGCCTTTGTCTTCCATGACAATGACAAGCTGGTTGTTTTCGACAGTCAATTCAATTCGAATTGCCGCTTCCGAACTGTCCAGATTACCATACGAAATGGTATTGGTGATCAATTCGTCGAGCACCAGATTAGCGTTCGATATCCACACGGAGGGCCAATTGGCGTTTCGAGCGTGTTGCAGGATTACCTCCGCTGTACGCGGTATTTCGACTAATTCATTCTTAATAGTGAAACTCAGTTTATTTTCTTCAGTCTTCATGATCGCCAGTCAATTCATGTCTATCATTCTTGCAGTGGAGGATAATGCAGTGCAGGTAAGCCAACAGATTAAGGTGCTTCCTCGGTCATAAGTATCTTTACCATTCGATTAGTAGTTTGAAGGCTTGGGATGGACGAGGCAGAATGAATATTGAGTAAAACAGATCAATAGCTTCAAGGGTTAATTCTACATGAAAGCAAGACTGAAAAATGCAATAAGCTCAATTCGAGAGCAGGGATTGTACAGACGGAGTGCAGTCCCTGTCCAGGGTATAGCCTCAAAGCGTGCAGTATTTGCTGATTCGTAATATTTTTCTGGAATTTTGACAACAATTCGTTTATATTCTGTACTGCCTTTGGAAATGCCGGACGGCCTAGCCTTGCCAAGAACATTTCCATCAGTAACAATGATTAACGCCCTGGCCCTTGATAGAGCTGGGTGCATGGATGTATAACCCCTCTGTCGAATATGATCGGGAACTTGCAAAGGTTGTGGGCAAGCAATCGGATAATCCCCCTTATCTGTAATTTCATGGGGAGGGTCAGATAGACAGCAGTTGCAGTAATTTGCAATCGGTCATATGGATTGCCGGGCACATGTTCAAGCATGAGCGAGTGTTCTGTTTCTGCGTGGTCAAACCTAACTGTTTTGTATGTCTTTGAGGTTCCCGGATTTGATCAATTTGTCCAGTTTCTCGCTGATCAAGAGCCCTGCCCTGTCTGGTACGGGTGACTGGGGCTTGCAACACCTGAATTTAAGCGTGTATCCGATTTAATTAACAATAATTCCCGGTCAGTATCACATTCATGGATTCAGTCACAGAAAGATTGCGCATCGGGGCATCAGTGGAAAATCTGGCGCTAGTCGATGAGTGGGTTTCTGCATTCTGCAGCAAAAACCCGTCAGCCGGGGAGTTTTCAAGCAAGATTAACCTGATCATTGAAGAGCTGATGCTCAACCTTATTCAATTTGGATATGGAGATAAGGCCAGTGCCAGCTCAATCTGGCTGACGTTGCAGCAACAGTCGGCTGGAGTTTCCCTGATGGTCGAAGACCTGGCCCCGCCATTCAATCCTTTCGAGAATGACGATGCCAAGACTGCCGACCTCCCCGAGGGCGGACTGGGGATTCCGCTGACTCAAGGAATATCCAGCAAGTCTAGCTATGTCAGGGATGGCCAGTATAACCGGGTGACCGTGCTGTTTGGCACGGGGCAGATTCCTGAATACGAAACCCAGACAGAGACAAGCCCAAAGCCAGTCATTCGGATTAGCGGCCTATCGCTCTGGGTAGTGATGGTCATGATCGTCCTGACATGTGCAGGACTAGCGATGGCTGCAACGCTTAACTACCTGAAATTTCAGGATATAATGATTGATACGGCCTCGGCTCGTTATGACCCGGTACTGCATGAAGTCGAGAGGTCCATCAGTGTCAGTCTGGAAAGTGGGGTGCCGCTGAGCTCGCTCGTTTCAACCAAAAATCTGGTAGAGCGAGTAATTGACCAGTCAAGACATGCATTCAGCTTGATTGTTACCGACCCTTCAGGAAAACTCCTGTTTGGAACAAAGACGGAAGACTACGAGCTGGTTGATGATGAACCGCCAGAAATAGGGAAAATTAGACACATTCTAGACCAGCAGGGGCTTTTTCTGTCTCAGAAATCGATCGTGCAAAATGACAGGATTGCCGGAATCCTGACCCTTGCCTACGACTCAACACGGTTGCAGGATAATTTTCTGAAGGTTGCCGACCAGTTGCAAAGAGCGGTACTGTACTCACTCATCCCAGTCCTGCCGCTACTGGTTCTGGTGGTGGTTCTGATGATCGGAAGGCTGGAAGGCTATTTCTGGAGTCGCCTGAAATTCATCAGGGATGTGGTACAGCCAGACAAGCCAGACCCCGGCCCCGGCGACCCGCTTGCCAGATCAATTTGGCGGCTGAAGTGGCCCCAGAAGGGCAGCTGATCATGATGTCGGATTCACGCACTGCAGTCATTCTCACCCTGATGGCATTGCTGGTTGCCCCGTTTGTGCTGTTTTCCTATCTTTCGATCAAGATTTTCGAGAGCCATCTGCTGCCGGAAATTGAAACACAGACCGAGACTGCGATTACGGCAGTGAACAACCGAATTAAGTACGCGATTGGCGTGTTTGGCGGACCGGAAGCCCTGCGCGGCGTCGATCCTGTCTTTGAGAGCGCTCGATCAACCGCTCCGGGAATCAGCCTGCTGGCCATGACCAGACCCGCCGGTCAGCAGACTGACAGTCAGGAAACCGGCATTCAGATTGACTTCATATCGGCAATAAATCCGGAAATTGCGCGGTCCTCTATCGAAAACATGGGAACACTGGGCCAGGATTCTCAATTTCCCGGTCTGGTAGACGGCCCGTTGTACAAATTACAGGAACTGATTGATCTGCCGTTGACGGGTTCAACTCCCCAAGGTGATGATTCGCTGCTCCTGAAAGCGGTGCCGATTTCCGAGAACTTGAACCTGGTTGCCGGGCTTGACCTTTCCCTGCTTAATCGGCTGAAACAGTCAGCCTGGCTTGATACGGGGGTCATTGTGCTTGCGATTGTACTGATTGCCATAGAAATCCTCACCCTGGTGTTTGCCAAGAACTTTCTGCGACCGAACTGGCAAATCAGCTTTATCACGGCACGGCTTGCGGTTGGCGATTTCAGGTTTTTTACTCCGATCAGCGGTGGCGGCCAGGCCAAGCGATTCCTGAAGTACATATCCGACCAGATGGCCCGGATTCGTGAAAGCGCCATGACCGAGGGACTGCTTTTTCCTGCTGATTCCACTCCCAGACCTATCCGCAGTCCCAGCGTGGCGCATATTCGCTTGCCGCTGTTTCTGTTCTTCCTTTCGGAAGCGATCTTGCGCCCAATATTGCCACAGTTTCTGGGTAATTTCACAGCAGAATCAGCAGACTTGCAGATAGGCCTGATCATGTCGAGCTTTCTGGCGGCATCCCTCATCACGGTCTTCTTCGGCTCTATTTTCAGTGAAAGATTCGGAGTTCGAAAGATATTCTTCCTGGGTGCGCTGCTGTCTTTTGCAGGAATGGCCGGTCACCTGTTTGCGGCCGGGCTGGGCAGCATCATCCTGGCACGCACTCTGACCGGACTGGGATACGGTCTGGTTTATGCAGCAGCCCAGGTCTATATTGCCATGCATGCCGACTCGAAACGGCGCAGCCTCGGATTTTCCCAGTTCCTTTCCGTGCTCATCGCGGCAGAAATTGCGGGTCCTGCCATAGGAGGAATCATGGCTGACCGGGTAGGAGTCGACTTGGTTCTGATTGGTGCCACAGCCGTGATCGCGCTCGCCGCCATGGCCTGCTTCTTGCTAATTTCAAGATTTAACCCGGATGTGACCGATCCGGTTGACACCCCCGGAACAGGCATTTCTGAAATACCCGACAACTGGACCTCGGGACAGTGGAACCTGATTACCCTGATTCTGCGAAATCCAAGATTCATTGCGATGATTGCCTGTTTCGCAATCCCGGCCAAGATGCTCCTGACCGGCGGACTGTTCTTTCTCATTCCATTGATTGTGCTCAAGGAAGCGGGAGCAGCGGAATCGGCACGGATTCTGATGGGGTATGGACTGGCAATTTTGTTCTTGTCTCCGTTACTGGCCTCCCTTGCCGACCGATGGAGAGGGTTCAGCATTTGGGTTGCCCTCGGTGGGATTCTCTCGGGCATGGCTTTCGCCCTGCCGTATACCTGGGAGATACTGATTGGTGATCAGACTCTGCTCATTCTATTCATTGCTACGCTTCTATTTGGCATTGGACAAGCCTTGTCTATCCCGACTCAGATCAGCTTTCTGATCCAGATATCGAATCAGGGTGCCGAGGCTTCGGGCGTGGTTCTGGGAGTCTTTCGCCTCATGGAACGGATAGGCGCCTTTCTTGGCCCGGTTCTGGCTGGCATACTGCTACTGCAGACCAGCCCTGAAGAAGCCTTGATGTGGCTAGGCATCAGCTCATTCCTCACCGCTACGCTAGGGATGTCCCTGTTTGTTGCAGTTGGCGAGGAGAATGAGGAAGTGGTGCTACAGGGAATTCTGGACAGCATGATCAAGTCCGGCCCCAAAATCAGAACTGCCACCTTAAGCATGCCCGAATAAGGAATAGACTGATGCATGCGACTGTGAAAATGTATCTCGCGATTGTCCTGATTGGCTGTTCTCTGCTGACGGGCACCGCCTGGGCGGAAAAGACGGTGTTCATGGTACTCTGGCGCGGTGAAACCAGAGTAGAAGAGGGGTTTCGGGCATATTTTGCCGAGACCAGTCATGACTTGAATATCATTGTTCGGTCGGTTGACCGAGACAAGAGCCGGCTGCCGGCGATTATCGAGGAGATCAAGAGTGTCCAGCCCGACTTGGTGTATACCTGGGGAACCAGCGTTACGCTCGGAATTGCCGGCCAGGATCCCTCTCTTTCGAACCTCAAGCATCCGTCCCAGCTGACGGATATCCCGATCGTGTTCACGATGGTTTCGCAACCCGTCAAGTCAGGAGTTGTCCGTGCGTTTGGCCCAACCGGTCGCAATGTAAGCGGAGTCAGCCATATCGTGCCTGTTGAATCGCAGCTCAACGCTATGCAGGCGTACATGCCCATTGACCGCATTGCAGTGATATTTACGCCTACCGAATCCAATTCAGTGCTGGCTACCGAGCAGCTGGTGTCGCATGGCAACAGGCAGAACATTCGGGTTGATACCTTCCCGGTGCCGCTTGACGATGAGGGCAACCCCCGTCCCGACTCCCTGCCGAGCCTGGTCTATCTGGTCAGTCAGGGAGGGCCGCAGTTCCTGTATCTGGGCCCTGACAGTTTCATTGCTGAAAATGTTTCCGATATCACGGATCAGGCAAACCAGTATGGCTTGCCGTCTTTTGCTGCCACCGAGATTATGCTTACTCGTTCGGATGCCTTGTATGGGCTGGTCGCAAAATATAATGAAGTCGGGCGTTTTACGGCTTCCAAGGTAGAGCAGATTCTGTTCGAAGGGAAGGCCGCATCAGAGGTGCCTGTTGAAGTACTACCAGAATTTTCCTATCAGATCCGCGCCGATGTTGCCCGCAGTCTGAAGATTTATCCCAATCTTTTTCTGATGGACTATGCAGAAATCATCAATCGATGACTGAACATCCGAACCCAGAACTGATTTGTGGCGCGCAGGAGATTATTGCCCGCAGTCAGGGTTTATCAGACTGTCATTTGCGGCTTGCCGGTGCCGCGGATGTATCAGCCGTGGCAGCCCTTAATGACAGTGCCATCCAGCATCTTGGCAGGGAAGGCCTATTTATGTCCATGGACAGCCAGTTCATCCTGTCTGCACTGGCTCATGGAGTTGTATTGCTCCTGGAAATTGGCAGCGAACTGCAAGGATACAGCATTGCCGTTCCCGCCGGACCTGAATTCGAACCCTTCCAGGCGGTCGATCCCCTGATCTCGGTCGGATTGCTATTCGGGTCGGCCGTGAAGCCTGAGGCCCGCAGACAGGGGTGGCATTCAAGGTTCATCACGATGCGCAAACAGCTGTTCGCTGAAAACGGATACGATGTTCTTCAGTGTACGGTATCGCCCTTTAACCTGCCTTCGCTGAGCAATCTTGTGAACAATGGCTTTGCCGTGACCGGACTAAAGACTCTGCTGGATGGCCATCCAAGATTTATTTTGATGCAGGATACTTCCGAAGTGGCCCAGTCCGTTGCAGACCCCCCTCATGTTCCCGGCTCGCCAACTGTAAGGTCGCTGAGGCTGGACAGTCAGTCGCTGAGGCTGGACAGTCATAATCTTGGCGAACATGAGAAACTGCTGTCCGCAGGATGGATTGCCAAGAGTATAAACCACCTCGACAGCGAGCTCTGTCTGCAATACGAGCCTGGAGAGGTCTCTGCATGACCAAGAACACTTCCAAAAAAAGCTTCAGCCTACGCCATAGCATCACGGCCCTTGCCGGCATTTCCATTTTGCTGGTCTCGCTTGTCCTGATCTCTTATTCCGAGATCTATTCACGGGCACAGCAGTTGCGATTAGGCGCCGAATTGCATGAGTTGCGCAGCGACCTGCTCATGGTGGCTCTGGACTTGCAGCATGGAAGGCTCATGGATCTGGTCAGGGCCGTTTCTGTCGATGATGACATCATCATGGCACTGGTGAACGGGGAAACCGATAAATTGGATGATGCCATGAGAAACATCCGAGATTCCTGGCCCGAGCTGCCCCAGATGGGACTGTTCGATAACAGCGGAATTCCGCTGGTACAGATCGGCAATTTGCCAATCTCCAGATTTGACGGTCAAGTTCATGGTGAAGAGCGAATTGTCCTGGACTTTACGGGCATGCCGAGTATTTTTCACTCAAAAACGATCAGGCGAGGGGTAGAGAGTATTGGTACGATCAAGGCGTCATTGCCGATTGTTGATACGGTCCAGCGATTTTTTCCGGATCTTGAGGGCTTAGCGTATTTCAGCCAGTATTTTAACAGTGGCGTGATCATGCTCGGTAAACCAGAGGATTTTTCAGAACTTGAATATGCGGATCTCGTGAATACACGGGAAAAAATTCTATCGACTTCAAGCAGCAGATTTCTCGAAGCGTCAGTCATAGGTCTGGAGAGCGTGGACGGAAATCTTGTTTTCCTGCATAACGTCTCGGAGGCGCTTGCTCTACAGAACCTGTTGAGGCTACTGGCCCTGTCCTGCGTGGGTTTTGTGACCATGTTTTCAATTGGCCTGTTCCTGCATCGACTGCGCATCGGTTTTCGTCCGCTTGGAGCCATCGTCAAATTGCTTGGCGTGATGGCCGGGAACGACAAGTCATCTGCTGATCAGGATGGCAGTCATGCCCACTCCAGCACCGGATCTTATCGGGAAATCAATATCCTGCTTGGAGCCGTAGACAGTTTTCGGAATAGCATTGATGCGCAAAATGCCTACATTGCAATCAGTGAGCAGATCGAAAACGCCAGTCGCATCCAGCAATCACTGTTGCCAGCAACCCTGGATCTCGATTCAAGTATAGACCTTTTCGGGCATATGCGGCCTGCGCAGGAAGTTGCCGGTGATTTCTTTGATGCATTTGGATTGCCGGATGGCCGGATTGTGGTTTTGGTTGCCGATGTTGCGGGCAAAGGCCTGGCCCCTTCCCTGTTTGCTTCACAGGCCAGTGCACTGATTCGCTTGCAGTGCCAGCATTCGGACTATCTGCCGCAGATCATGTCAGCTGTCAATTTTGCACTGTGCGAGCGCAATCCTGAAAGCATGTTCCTGACTGCATTTATCGCAATCATCAATCCCGACTCCGATCGTGTTAATTGCATTAATGCGGGGCATTCCCAACCCATTGTGGCACGCGCCGATGGCAGTATGAATATCATCAAGATGGAGCCAAACATTGTGCTTGGCGCATTTCCAGACGTTGATTTTGTTTCGGGCCATTTTGATCTTTCTGTCGGTGATAAGCTGCTCCTTTACAGTGATGGCTTTGACGAAGCGATGAATGAAGGAGGGGAGCTTCTTGGTCTTGAAAGAGCTATGGTCATTGCACAAAGGGTGTTTGAAAAGAAACTGTCGAGCAAGGCGTTCACATATCAGATTTTCGAGGAGATCGACAAGTTTGCCGGCGAGGCGGACCAAGCCGATGACATCTCCATCGTGGTCTTGCGCAAAAGAGAGTACTCGCTGGACAAAGCTGATGAATCTACCTGAGTTTCAATCACGATAGACATGTCTCTGCGGAACTATGACCTCCTTGCCCTTGCTTTCTACAAAGCCCTGGTCAGGTGTTGGCGGGCAGTTCTGCGCTCCTGCTTCACGCCAGAACAGGGGAGGTGGCTGTCTTGCCTACTGCATCAGTGCTTCTGGGCATGAAAATGAGGCTATTTCCGGAGTTTTTAGGGGTGCTTGAGGCATGAAGACCGAGAATGCGGCCGGTTGCAGCCTTGCCCTGCTTCACTTGTCAGTCGGTACATGTACGGGGCAATCGACCGGAAATGGCATGTTTTCCAACACTATACAAAGCATGCTGCGCCCGTGAAGTTTTCAAGCCTGACCGGGCGCATTGCGGGCAAAAGCACCGATTCCTGGGAAATTCATTACGAAGCACTTGCCAGGTCCCGGGCCGGTGAAGACATCATCATGCTGTCTGTCGGACAGGAATCCGATCAGCCGACCGATGGCAGGATTGTCGAGCAGGCAGTTCAGAGCTTGCGGTCAGGCCGGCATCACTATACCCCGGTTCAGGGGGAACTTGCTCTTCGCAAGGCCATTGCTGCGCGGCATTTCGAACTGACGGGACAATCTGCCAGCGAGGATCATTGTGCGGTATTTTCAGGAGCGCAGAATGCCCTGTTTGCGGTATCCCAGTGTGTTCTCGAGCATGGCGACGAAGTGATCCTTGTCGAGCCGTATTATTCAACGTATCCAGCGACCTTCTCATGCAGCGGTGCTACGCTGGCATCTATCCGTCCGGGCAGCAATTTGCAGATGGACCCTGAAGCCATAACCGGGGCAATTACTGACAATACTCGTGCCATCGTTGTCAATTCCCCCAACAATCCGATTGGCTCGGTCTATACCAGGGAGCAGTTTGAGCCTATCGTCAAGGCCTGTATTGACAGGAAGATATGGCTGATCAGCGATGAAGTTTATCTGGAAATGCTGGCTCCGGAAGACCGGGCAAGCCCTGCCGGGCTCCCGGGTGCTGATGAGATATGCGTAACCGTCTCAAGCTTGTCTAAGTCGCATCGAATGACCGGGTGGCGTGTTGGATGGGCAGTCGGCCCCAGGGAATTGATGGAGCATCTGTACAATTTGTCGTTATGCATGATTTATGGTTTGCCGCCATTCATTATGGATGCTGCAACCCTTGCCTTGCAGATGGATTCGAACATTGCCGAGATTGTGCGTGAAAGCATGAACCGTCGGCGCAAAATTGCGGTCGATTCTCTATCGGGCCTTCCCAATGTCCATGTACTTGAAGCATCCGGGGGCATGTTTGCGGTGCTGGATGTCAGAAACTCGGGCATAGGCAGCATGGAATTCACGCGTCGGCTTCTGGATCAGTATCGGGTAAGTCTGCTGCCCTGCGACGGGTCTGGCGATTCTGGAGAGGGATTGGTTCGCATCAGTCTGGCGGTTGAGGACGGGCTGTTTGAGGAAGCATGCCGGAGGATTCGGGCATTTGTGCTCAGCTTATTCGAACTCCGAACGGCGAATTAGCCCCTTACCCATAAACAGGCTGTGCAGAAAGCACACAGCAAATGCCCGTCATGGCTTGTTGTTCCGGGTCTCAGCCCATTGCAGGGAGTATTTCGTCATGGCGAGCTCTCACGGTTGCGGCCAGTGTGCGCTGCCCCGTTTTGGTCAGGCAGTCCTTGTGGCGATTGGCCGCCTTCCCATGATTCCGTGGTTCCGCAGTCTTTCGAGCAGGCAGAAAGCACCCGGAACGGGTATTTGCCTCACTGCATCATCTGATTGATATCGAATGGATGCGAAAGGCGTACAAGCGTGCGCAAGGACGGTGTGGCGGGCCAAGACGGTGTGCCAGCAGTACAAGCAGAACCGCCATCGCCCGCTCAGTGAGCGGCAGGCGCAAGGCGCTGTCACTCCGCTGCCTTGACGGGAATGTCAACTGGGCGAGAATGAATGAACTGTCAAGCCGTTATCCATTGCTACCTGCCCGCGTTGTGCGGTCGATTTGCGCCACCTGAGCGAATCTGTACCATGAGGAACCGGGTGCGTCAATCGTGCACGCCCGGGTCCGTGAGGGGCAGGGCATGGCAATATCCCCGCCTACTCGGCGGCTCCGAATTTCTCGCGGATTAACGATACGCATTTCACATGATGGGAAGCGAAGCGAGGACCACAGGATTTGCAATAAAACATAAACCAGCGAGTAATATTCTGTTAACAAACAAACCGCACAATCACGCCTCGAACCTTCCTTTTAAATCTCTATCGAATAAAGCAAGCATGAAGAACATCTCAAAAATTTTGTTGCTGGTGGCTGCCATCGGCACTTTCAGCATCGCCAATGCGGCCAGGGACAACATACAGATTGTCGGTTCCTCTACCGTCTACCCTTTCGCTACGGTTGTTGCTGAAACTTTCGGAAAAACCACGGATTTCAAGACCCCGGTTATCGAATCGACGGGTTCTGGCGGCGGAATGAAGCTATTCTGTGCCGGCGTTGGCCCGGAGCATCCGGATATCACGAATGCATCCCGGCGCATAAAGTCCTCAGAATTCGAAAAATGCCAGGCGAATGGCGTATCCGACATCATTGAAGTCAAGGTCGGTTATGACGGCATCGTGTTCGGCAACTTCAATCAGTCCGAGCAGCTTCGGGTTACCCGAAAAGACCTTTTTCTCGCATTGGCCAAGCAGGTTCCGAACCCGGACGGAAGCGAAACCCTGGTGCCCAATCCCCATGAGACGTGGAAAGACGTAAATCCTGACTTGCCGGCAATCAAAATCGAGGTGCTTGGACCACCCCCGACTTCCGGTACGCGCGATGCATTTGCAGAGCTGGCTCTCGAGGGCGGGTGCAAGGCCTTCGACTGGGTCAAGGCCATGCGCAAGTCAGACAAGAATGCCTACAAAGCTGCCTGTCATACAGTCCGAGAAGACGGTGCGTACATCGAAACCGGCGAAAACGACAATCTGATTGTTCAAAAGCTTCGTGAAAACCCGAAAGCGTTCGGGGTGTTCGGTTTCAGTTTCCTCGATCAAAACTCCGACGTTATCCAGGGGTCCCTCATTGATGGGGTTGCTCCAGAATTCGAGAATATTGCCGATGGATCCTATCCGGTATCGCGACCGCTTTACTTTTATGCGAAAAAAGCGCACATTGGCGTGATACCGGGAATCCAGGAATTTCTGGACGCTTTTACTTCCGAGGCCGCCTGGGGCAGCGAAGGGTACCTGACCGACAAAGGCCTGATTCCCATGCCCGAGCACGAACGCTCCAGGTTCGGGAACGATGCGTCAAGCCTGATTCCCATGACCATGTGATTGAATCCGATTCCCCGACTTGGTCATCAGGAGCCCGCCCAGCCAATAGTTGGGTGGGCTGTTTCTTTTGTTAAGTATAATAACCGTGAATATCGAGACTCGCTCAAGGGCACAGTCAGTGCTGCATGGTCTTGTGAAAATCGACTCCCCTTTGCAAGTTAGAGGCAGCCTGCCGCCAGAATGACCATTCTTTCCATACTCTTCATGCTATTCATCGTTGCGCCGATTTGCATGCTGATTGCGCTGAGTCTGGCAAAAAGGAATCGGGTGTTGCGAAACCAGGTTGAGAAAGTCATCAAGACATTTCTGCTTTCCTGTGCCTGTCTCGCCATCTTCACCACGATCGGCATCGTGCTCTCCGTTCTATTCGAGTCGATACGCTTTTTCCAGGTCGTGCCTATCAGTGATTTCCTGTTGGGGCTGCAGTGGTCTCCCCAAATGGCGATTCGCGAAGATCAGGTTGGTTCTTCAGGCGCGTTCGGAGCGGTACCGCTGTTTGCGGGCACATTCCTGATCACGATTATCGCCATGCTGGTGGCCGTCCCTTTTGGCCTGATGTCGGCGATTTACCTTTCGGAATATGCAACCCATAAAATCCGGACGTTTGCCAAGCCAACCCTGGAAATTCTTGCCGGGATTCCAACGGTAGTGTACGGGTTTTTTGCCGCTCTGACCGTTGCACCACTGATCCGCGATAACCTTGAAGCTTTTGGCCTCGAGGTTTCAAGTGAAAGCGCTCTGGCCGCCGGAATTGTCATGGGAGTGATGATACTGCCCTTCGTGTCCTCTCTGTCTGATGACGTCATCAACGCTGTTCCCCAGTCCCTCAGAGACGGTTCGTACGCCCTTGGCGCTACCTCTGCGGAAACCGTCAGGCGCGTGGTCTTCCCCGCCGCACTGCCCGGCATTGTCGGCAGCATACTGCTTGCGGTGTCGAGAGCTATTGGCGAAACCATGATCGTGGTTATGGCAGCGGGGCTTTCTGCAAACCTGACCGCCAATCCGTTCGAGTCGGTTACCACTGTGACGGTCCAGATCGTAACCCTTCTGGTCGGCGACCAGGAATTCGATAGTCCAAAAACCCTGGCTGCATTTGCGCTAGGCTTGACCCTGTTTGCAGTCACACTGCTTTTGAACGTCATTGCGCTTCATGTGGTCAGAAAATACAAGGAACAGTACGAGTAAGAATGAACCCGGCTGCACTGATACAACGAGGCTTGGCCCGGCGCTACCGGGCGGAAAAGCGCTTCAAGGCATATGGACTGACTGCCATTGTCTGCGGTGTAGGCTTTCTGGTATTTCTGCTGGGCACCACCTTTCTGAACGGCTATACTGCTTTGCTGCAAACCTACATTGCAGTTGATATCTCCATTTTCGATTCGGACTTTGACGGCGACCTCGGCCCGGAGTCGCTGTCTAAAGGCGACTATCCAGGCATCATTAAAAGGTCATTGCGTGAAGCATTTCCGGAAGCCACCAAAAGAAGAGAAAAAAATGAACTGTACAGGCTGGTTAGCAGCGGTGCTCAGTACGAGCTTCTCGAGAAAGTGGTCGAGAATCCCGATCTGGTCGGAAAAACCACAACATTCTGGCTGCTGGCCGATGACGAAGTCGACGTCTACATGAAGGGGCGAATTGATCCCGCCGTTCCCGAGAAAAACCGGCGCCTCAAGGACCGGTCCATTGCATGGATCGAACAATTGAGGAATCAGGATCGAATCAAGAGAAGCTTCAATATCCTGTTTTTTACCAATGGTGATTCAAGGGAGCCCGAGCAGGCCGGGATCATAGGCGCGGTGATGGGCTCAGTATTCACCATTCTGGTCACCATGCTGCTGGCTTTTCCGATTGGCGTGGCTGCGGCAATCTATCTTCAGGAATTTGCCCGGAAAAACCGCTTCACGGACCTGATTGAGGTCAATATCAACAATCTGGCTGCCGTGCCCTCGATTATTTTCGGCTTGCTTGGCCTGGCGATCTTTCTGAACTTTTTTCACATGCCCCGCTCCATACCGCTGGTCGGAGGCATGGTGCTGGCGTTGATGACCTTGCCAACCATCATTATCAGCTCTCGCGCCGCTCTGGGCGCTGTACCGCCAAGCATTCGCGAAGCAGCTCTCGGGGTGGGTGCATCGCCGGTTCAGACTGTCCTGCATCATGTGCTGCCACTGGCCATGCCCGGCATGCTGACCGGGACCATTATCGGCCTGGCTCAGGCACTGGGAGAGACCGCGCCCTTGCTGGTCATCGGAATGGTTGCCTTTATTGTGGACATACCGGGTTCGCCGATGGATCCGGGAACCGCTCTTCCCGTGCAAATCTACCTCTGGGCAGATAGCCCCGAAAGAGCGTTTGTGGAGAGAACTTCAGCCGCGATCATGGTGCTGCTGCTGTTTCTGGTCGCCATCAATGGATTAATCGTTCTCTTGCGCAAGAAATTTGAAAGACACTGGTAATATACGAGATCAGTGTAGCCTACACAGGCTCTGCAATCCAACTCCAGACATTGCTCATGAATCAGACAGCCAGCGACATTCCAGAGCCGATTGAACGGAACATATCCGAAGATCCGCTTAATGATCCAAACTACAAGACGGTTGGTGAAGTCACGTCGCCGAATGCAGCCATGACTACCAAGAACGTAAATGTGCATTATGGAAACAAGCAGGCGATTTTCAATGTCTCCCTGGACGTCGGCAAAAACGAGGTACTGGCCATGATCGGCCCTTCGGGCTGTGGAAAATCAACCTTTATCCGGTGTCTAAACCGGATGAACGATACTATTGACGCCTGCCGAATTGAGGGAGACATCCGGCTTGAAGGCGAAGACATCTACAGTCGCAACATGGATGTTGTACTGCTGCGGGCTCGGGTCGGCATGGTATTTCAGAAGCCCAACCCGTTTCCGAAGTCGGTTTATGACAATGTTGCCTACGGCGTCAACCTGCATGGCCTGTCCAGCACCAAGTCCGGACTGGATGATATTGTCGAGGATGCGCTGAAGCGGGCCGGTCTGTGGGATGAAGTTTCGGACCGCCTCGATCAACCGGGTACCGGCCTTTCGGGCGGCCAGCAGCAACGTCTTTGCATAGCAAGAGCCATAGCCATCAGCCCTGAAATCATCCTGATGGACGAACCCTGCTCAGCGCTTGACCCGATTGCAACGGCCAAGATTGAGGAGTTGATTGACGAACTGAGCAAGCGCTATTCAATTTGCATCGTGACGCATTCCATGCAGCAGGCCGCAAGAGTCTCGCAGCGCACCGCTTACTTTCATCTTGGCAAGCTGATTGAGGTTGGCGCCACCGATATCATTTTCACCAATCCCTCGCATCGATTGACCGAGGGGTACATTACCGGCCGTTTCGGCTAATTTAGAGACTGTGGACACAGCGGGCTTATGTCATGAATGAGGGGCACATCGTTAAACGATTCGATCAGGAAATTGAACATCTGAACAGCCTGATCCTTGAGATGGGCCAACTGGCGATCAGCCAGCTAACCGAGGCTCTGGAGTCGCTCGAGAATGAAGATCCGGAACAGGCTTACAACATCATCGCCCGTGACTCGAAACTGAACGAACTGGATTCGCAGTCGAATGATGAAATCATCCGGCTGATTGCCAAGCGCCAGCCCGTTGCCCGCGACTTGCGGGAACTGATCGCAATCGGAAAAATTGTCACGGATCTCGAACGGGCTGGCGACGAGGCAAGAAAGATAGCCGGCCTTACCATCCGCTTCTTCGAGCCGGGGGAGAAGCCCCCTTCCGATGAAATACTGAGAGATATTCACCAGCTGGCCGAATATGTATGCAAGATGCTGCAGCTCAGCATGGATTCGTTCGGCGAGCAGAACATGAAGATATCAGGAAAGGTCGTAAAGCGAGGGCTGAAGCTGGACAATCAGCTGCAGTCCATCATCCGGCGGCTCACCACATTCATCATGGAAGATCCAAGAAACATCGGGCACTTTATTGATATTGTTCTCGGCATCCGCGCACTGGAGCGGTTTGGCGGTCACGCCAAGAACATTGCCGACCATATCGTGTTTATCCAGACCGGTGAAGACCTGAGGCACGTCGCTGTCGATGAATTTCTAAAGAGCATCGGCAAGCATTAAACTGGCCGGGACCGGGTTTATTCCACGCCTTATCCGTGATCGGCTTAGCCTCTCATCCGTAGCGCCCGGGGATCATGCATGGCTGTCAAGCTGGCCTTTGCCGGAATTCTTTCGCCGCCAACCTCAATCTCAAAGGTGGACTCCCGAATACAGTCATCATTGATTGCTTCTTCCGAATAAACATAGCCAAGACCGACCGAGCCGCCCAGGAAATGTCCATAGTTTCCGGAAGTAAGATGGCCAGCCGTTCTGCCGTTGCGAAAAATGGGCTCGTGGTGATAGAGCATGACCTCAGGGTCATCAAGCAGGAATTGCACCAGGCGCCTGGTTTTCCAGGCTCCGGAATCCTTCAGTTTCATAATTGCATCCCGGCCAATGAACGGAATGTCCTTGTCAAGATTGCACACGAACGAACAGCCACACTCGAGCGGCGTTTCTTCATCGGAGATGTCATGCCCAAAATGCAGAAACTTCTTCTCGATGCGGCCGCTGTCAAGAGCGTGCATTCCGGCTAGCTTGAGGCCATGATGCTGTCCTGCTTCCCAAATGACGTCGAAGCCATGTCTGGCCATGTCGGCTGGAAGATAAACCTCCCAGCCTAGCTCGCCCACGTAAGAGACCCGGCTTGCACGGCCCACCGCACAGCCTACTTCAACCTCTCGGGAGGTTCCGAATGGAAACTCCGATGTTTCCAGGCTGATGCCCAGGACATCGCCCAGCAGGGCTCGGGAGCTTGGACCCATGATTCCCAGCACCGCCTGTGCGCTGGTAACATCGGTAACAGTGCAAAGGGCATCAGACGGAACATGCCGGGCCAGCCAGTCAAGGTCCCGGTGGGTCACGGCAGCGGCACTGACTATCAGAAAGCGGTGTTCATCCAAGCGGGTCACAGTTAGATCCGCTTCGATCCTGCCCCGCTCGTTCAGCCAGTGGGTATAGACTATCCTGTCCTTGGGGACGTCAATGTCGGCAGAGCATATTCTCTGCAAAACCGCGCAGCTGTCTCGTCCCTGAATCAGGTACTTTGAAAAGGAACTCTGGTCGAATAGCGCTACGCCAGTCCGAAAAGCCATGTGCTCCGCCGCTGAATATTCAAACCAGTTCTGTTTCCCGAATCTATATTGGTAGACGGGGTCGACCCCTTCGGGAGCGAACCAGTTGGGCCGTTCCCAGCCGGCAACCTCTCCAAAGCAGGCATTGTGTGCGACGAGTTTCTCATGAATCGGAGAATGCCGGACATTGCGTGAGGTTTCCATCTGCCGGTAGGGCCAGTGGTTGTCATAGAGCAATCCCAGAGTCTCGCTTACCCGGTTTTCGATATATCTCTGCGTACCCTGAAAGCCATACATGCGTCGAATGTCGTTACTCCATAAATCCATCGGCGCATGACCGAGATGCATCCATTCAGACAAGGCCTTGCCTACACCGCCAGCACTTTGTATGCCTATCGAATTCAACCCGGCCGCCACAAAGAAATTCTTGACCTCAGGCGCCTCTCCGACATGAAACTGATCGTCTGGCGTGAAACTCTCCGGCCCGCAGAAAAACTTTCGCCACCCGGCCTCCAACAGGACCGGAACTCTTGGCAGGGATTTTTCGAGAACGTCCATCACCTGATCCTCGAAGTGTCCGTCTATTTCGTCAAAACAGAAATCATCCGGAATCCCTAGCTGGCCCCAGGGAACAGCATTGGGCTCAAACTGGCCCACCAGCATGCTCCCGGCATCGGGCTTGTAGTAGGTACACCGATCATGGTCTCGCAACACCGGCAGCTCCAGTGAAATGTCGAGCTTTTCAGTGACTGCGTAATAGTGCTCGCAAGCGTGCAGGGGAATATTCACGCCCGCCATCTTTCCGACTTCGCGAGCCCACATGCCGGCACAGTTGACCACATAATCCGCCTGGATATCGCCGTGATTCGTGGTCACGCCTGTGACTTTGCCATTCTCGACCCTGACGCCGGTGACCCTGATGTTTTCCAGGCAGGCTGCACCTCGGCCTCTTGCTCCCTTCACAAACGCCGCGGTAACATCGACTGGACTTGCAAACCCATCCTGGGCAACCCAGGTGGCGCCTAGCAAATCTGCGGTTTCTAGAAGCGGATACAGCTCCTTGGCCTCATCCGGACCTATGACATCCACCTGTGTCACCCCAAATGCATTGTTCATCGAAGCGACTCGTTTCAACTCCTCAAAGCGGCCTTCGCTATGCGCTACCGAGATGGAGCCTACTTGCTTGAACCCGGTAGACTGTCCTGTTTCCTTTTCGATTTCGCGCAAAATCGACATCGAATATTCGGCCAATTTAGCATGGTTTTCCGAAGCGCGCATGGTGCCGATCAATCCTGCCGCATGCCAGGTCGTTCCACAGCTGAACTGCTTGCGTTCCAGCAATGCCACGTTTTGCCAGCCGAGCCTTGCCAAATGGTAGGCAACACTCGAACCAATAACGCCGCCACCGATAATGACGGCACTTGCCGATGAAGGGATGCTTGTTTTCATGGAATGAATCCGTTGTTCTGGGGTATCCGCCAAATCACCTGATTTGGTGCGTACATTATATATACCACTTTACCCGACAAACGAGTTCTTTCGAATTGTGGCACGAATCTGGAAGAAGAGGTGATCAGGGCAGATTGACTACAGCGTTGAATACAAGGACGGCACCGATCAGTGCCAAAACGGTGAAAAACAATCGACGAAACAGGATCTCGGAAATTCGATTCCGAATCCCTGAACCGACCATCATGCCAGCCATTGCCGGAATCACTGCAAGGCCAGACTGAATGGACAGGTCAGAAGTCAGCAACGACAACTGGCCCATGCTCAAGCCAAGAAAGACTGTCGAGATGGTAAACAGAATCCCCATGGCCTGGACCAGCTCATTTCGAGAAAGCCCGATTGACTGCAAGTATATGAGTCCGGGAAATACAAAGGCTCCGGTTAACCCAGTCAACACGCCATTCGCCGCCCCGAATGCCGGCCCGGTCCACCAGCGCCTCGACCAGGATCCAATCAGCCTTGTGCCAGCGACACTGACGGCCGCATAAGTGATCAGGCAGATTCCCAGCAATCCTGAAAGCAGCGGCAAGTCAACTCGAACCAGTGCCTGCGCTCCCGGCCAGATTGCCAGTCCGGCCATCACGAAAAATAGCGGGCATTTCCTGAAAGTCTCGACAATTCTGCCGCCCGAGAATGCCTGATACACATTGGTCACGAATGCGGGAACCAGCATCAAGGCTATGGCGGAGGTCAAGTCGGTCATCAAGCACAATAATGCCAGACTCAAGGCTGGCAACCCCATGCCCACCACGCCCTTGACCATGCCGGCAGCCAGAAAAATCACCATGATCAAGAGCATGTCTATCATGAATAGGGAACTCACATGCCTTTTACGTCAACGGCCTGCTCATCGGCTATCGCCGCAAACGGGTCCGAGATGCCGGTCCATCTCCAGTACATTTTCCATCCTCCAGCAATCTGCATGCCATAGCTTTGCAATCTGTCTGGTTCTAGCCAGTTGCAACCGCTCGTTCTCAAAATCGATCACGGTGTAATGCTCTGCACCCTGTGGTGGTGCAGGCAGTTCTCGAAACTGTCCATCTGTCATTAACCGGCAATCGACCCCAGCTCCGGGAAACTGTCGCTGATGGCGACGCAGGAATCGCTCAGCAGCATCAATGCCCTGGTGGACCGGTGTCGCACCGCCGCCCTGAATACTGCGAATCCAGTGCTCATTCATGTCTCCGTGTTGACCGGTTTTTTTCAGGATGCGAGCTTGGTCCTTGCGAAAGCCAATCACTGCCTGCGGCCGTCTTGCTGACGAATCTGCCGTGCGATTTGCAGGACAAGACCCTTGGCAGGGAAAGCCTGTGTTGCCGCAGCATTGATGCCGAGCAATCAAGCAGCAGGCAGCAGAGCCGGTAACGCAAATGCGGTACCAGACAAGAGCTTGCTGGATTTTTGCATCAGGGCGTGTGGCTAGTGTACCATCCATCGGCTCTGACCGTCGAGTGCAGTGGCTGTTTGGTAGCGGCACAGTTTGAAAATCAGCCTGTTTCCTTGAAGACGAAACTGTTACAATGCCCGCAATTGAAGCAACTCGCGTTAAGCGATCCGGAGAAAGCCATGAAACGACTAATGAGATTCACCCCCCCCCCCCTTGCTAAATTAGCCGCAGTAACCGCCGCGCTGATTGCCTTG
>JAPOSW010000013.1 GCA_026709505.1 Gammaproteobacteria bacterium
TGCATCTGTCCCATTGTATCACAAAACCTGCTTATGATTGGTGGTAATTAGGAAATTGTATGTATAATACATGTATGTATAATACAATTTCTATCGCAAAAAAGTTTATTGCCCTACACACAGGGGATAATCGCCTTAATGAATAAATAACACTCTAATGACTTAATCGTTCCCGTCGGACTCCGGATCCTTTTACCAACAGACAATTCTAATGAGAGAAAATTATGATATTCACTAAATTACCCTACGCCAAAATACACATGAACATCTTCAGGGCTCTAGCCACCGCTTTCTTGACAGTAGTGGTAGCAATACCATCGCAAGCCTCAGGAATCTCCGTGGAGGAAGGCGAAACGGCGAATTTTCAGATTACAGTACAGCCGAGACATAGCAACCATCCATTTAGCAGTGTCCGCGTGTATTATGAAACAGTCGATGGGACAGCGTCTGGTAAAACGGACTACCAGCGTACCTATCCATGGGATAACAAGTTTGTTCAGGGGGCAATCGGGCAGCCACTGAAGATTTCGGTGAAAACTTTTGTGGACAGAGACGCTGAAGGCAGCGAGACCTTCAAAATTCGGATCAAAAGGTTAGAGGTTGGAAGGTACTGGAACCCGTGGCGATTTGGCTGGATGAACACGACTATTTCCTCTTGGATAATCAATGGTGATATGACCGCCACCATCACAGATCGTTATCAGGGTGGTTGTGGGTCGAATGCCGGTGGTTGCTAACCTAACCATTCAATCCAGACTTTTCGGGAACAGTGATTTGAAAACGGCGATTATGCCGACTTGCGTTTCGCACCCCTAAAGCGATCATCAGGACGCTTGGAGTTACGTTCAAACGAGCGTCTCGGGCGTATCATGGTCATGCATTCACCGATGCTTTTCAGCAGGCTTGAAACGGTTTCAGCAGCCTATTTGGGCATGACCGGGAATCAGGGCTTCAAAACGCCGGGCGAAGGTTGCCAATGTGGGGCTAAGGTGACCTGAATTTGCGCTTGGCCGGCAAGGCATGGCTTCTTTCCCCGGAGTGATCTTGATGATGTGATGCGACTCGCCGCTTGCGGCAAATTGCTCCGATTGATGTCACGCTGCTTGATTTCGTGACCGAGTACCCCGGTATAGTTTATTTTTCCAGCTTTTCGATAGCAGGCGATTTGCGTGCCGCCTAGATGTATTGCCCGAGCCCGCCAAGAAAGGCCACAATGGCCCGCATGCATCTTGACAGTCCCTACTTCAAGTTCAGGGTGCGCACTTTATCCGGGTTTGAAACACAGTCCCATTCAGATGGAATATTAATTCAGATCAGCCTCCTAAGAGTTGCCAAACCGGACTCAATATCTTCGACCCAGTTCTTTCCCCGCCAGTAGCGCTTCGTCGGAAAATTAACGATAAATCGAGGCCCCGCTATAGCATCCCGTTCCATAATTCAAATCATCCGAATTACATTAACCAGCAGGATTGCTCTGCCCTGTCATCGACAATCACGGTTTCATAGTAGTTGCCATACTTGCCTGAATTGCCCCAATATCCGGATCGTGGCAAATTTTATGGATCCTGCCATAGACCTACAAGGTACCATCCCCGGACATCGAATCAATGAGATAATCCGATTCTGAAAAACCATCGGTCATCAAACCTTGAAATGAGAAACCCTGAGCGAGCACTTGAAGTATATCTGGTTGGTGGCGCTGTCAGAGACAGACTCATCGGCCTGAATACCGAGAGTGATCGGGACTGGATGGTTGTAGGGTCCTCGCCCGAACAAATGGTTGAACTCGGATTTCGCCCGATTGGCAGCGACTTCCCGGTGTTCCTGCACCCGCACACCCACGAACAGTACGCACTGGCTCGAACCGAAAGAAAAATCGGTCGCGGCTATCACGGCTTCGTATTCAACTGTGATCCGGATGTTAGCGTCGAAGAAGACTTGGGCAGACGGGATCTGACCATGAACGCCATAGCCGAGGACAAGAAAGGCAACCTGATCGATCCATTTGGCGGAGCTGCAGACATCGAAAATCGGATCATTCGACATGCTTCGGAAGCATTCAGGGAGGATCCGGTACGGATTCTGAGGACGGCTCGATTTGCAGCCCGATTTCGCGGGCAGGGATTTTCGGTAGCCGAACAAACACTCGTCATGATGTCAGAGATGGTCGACAATGGCGAGGTCGATGCACTGATCCCGGAACGTATTTGGCAAGAATTAGTCAATGCACTCGCCGGACCAAATATCGCCGAGTTCGTGCTCACTCTCAAACGTTGCAAGGCACTCAAAAGTCTCTTGCCCGAAATCGACAAGCTCTTTGGCATCCCGCAAACAGCCAAATATCATCCGGAAATCGATACAGGGATTCATATTTTGATGTGCCTGGATGCAGTAGAAAAAATCACCGATGATCCAATGACCCGATTTGCGGTGCTAGTGCATGATCTGGGTAAGGCAGAGACTCCGACTGACATACTGCCTTCACATCATGAGCACGAGATTAATGGACTGGACCCGATTGTTGGTCTTTGTGAACGGTTAAAGGTACCTGTCAGCTATCGTCAATTTGCCCTGATGGTGTGCCGACATCACCTTGAGGCACATCGAATCGCAAAGATGAAACCCGGAAAGGTGCTCAGCATTCTTGAAAAAATAAACGCATTCCGCTCGCCTGAAACGATCAAAAAATTCAAGCAGTGCTGTCTGGCTGACAGCCGTGGGCGGGCGGGCTATGAAAATAGTGATGCTCCACATCTCGATTTGCTGGATGAATACTACCGCGTAGCAATCTCGGTCGATCAGGCAGGCATAGCAGCGCAAGTTAAGTCAAGGACCATACCCGAGACTGCGATGGGTGATCAAATCAAGAAAAAAATACGGGAGAAGCGGTTACAGAAAATCTCCCAATTCAGAAAGCAGCAACAGGCAATTTCATGAGCAGCACCCCGGCTCATTGATTATCTTGTTGCTATTGAGGTTTGTCATGATGGACCCTGTATCTCTTTGCACAAGAAATGGAATTCAGATCAAGGGGGCAAGAATTGAGATAGTCAAGAGCTGTTAAATCTCTTAGTTCAGCAACATGTATTCCATGCTCTTCGTGTAGCGAGAATGGATATGTCCAGTTTATTTTGTCAACATTTGATATAACTACTCGCCCAACAATAGAGCCATCCCAATAGATGAAGTGGCAACTCTCTCCTGGCATGTTAGGATGATTGCATGATGAATGCAGAAATTCAGGCAAAACGCCGCCCGCTGCCGATCG
>JAPOSW010000004.1 GCA_026709505.1 Gammaproteobacteria bacterium
CCGCCCATGCCGGAAAAACTCCTGAAACTCGGCTTATGATTAGTGGTAATTAGGTTAATTTATGCGGCGGCGGAGGTACAAATCTTGCGGTTCCCGGCCGTGTACCACCAATCCAGTTTTGCGTTGTCCGAAACTCACCGGGCTGCTTATGCTTGCCACGGGAATTGTTCATCAAGCGCATATGCATCTCCTTTAGGAGCCTCAGCGAGAGCGGCAGTTCGTTCAGCCTTCGCATACCATAGTTCAGAGTATCAACATAACAGGATACCTCGTTTACATCATCCATCGGTGAGCCGGGTACCTGATCAAATTCAAACATAAGCAAATCTGACAAGGAAGATTGTGTACCTTCAATCTGAGAGGAAAGGACTGCTTCCTTGCGTACATACATATAAAGAAACAAACCAGCATTCGGAAGAATCATGCTCATTCCGTCCAGACGCCCAAGAGCAGTGTTGGCTTTATCGAGGAGCGGGTATAGGCGTGCCATGTCCAATGGCGGCTCTGGAGGCAATGGCACTGGAATATATGCTCGATAGCTCTCGCCATCAAACTCAGCGCTTTGGTAATATTTTCCGAGACGGTTATTGATCATCAGTATGCTCTTTACTGGAGAATCTCTGACACGTCAGTCTTTCAGCAACTTTCAAGCATGAAAGCAGACAAAAAATAACTAACACAAAATATGTTTTATATTAGTTATTATACGCTTGCTGGTATTGTTTATGCAAAGTCAGGTTAACTCAAGTCCGGGAAAGTGCTTTCCAATCATAATTCAACAACAAGACAGCCAATGACCAGAATCATTTTGCATGTGGACTTTCTGTTTCTTTATTATGCTTTCGAAAAATAGAAGCCACATGACCATCATCCTAGAGAAACTCCAGTCTGACCAATGCATCAAGGAATCCAGATATCACTATTTCCTGCCAAATAATATCAATGACCAACACTGTTCATATTGGCCTACAGGCCTGCATTGAAATATTCAATAAGAGATGAACGACCAGTAATTGCGATGACACGTACTAATATCTCCTTGCCATTTTCATCCGTCAAACGAAGTTGCTCTCCAGCAACAAAATAGACTGGCTGTTGCTGACCGCCGTTAATTGCAATATTCGAAGCATATAAATAAGTTCGATCATAGGCATCTCTTATGGGGTTGATGCGACCTTTCAATCTAGGAAGATAGCCTGTAGATTCAGCAAATACCGCACTCCCACCTTTGGGCAAGTGATCCAGGTTAAGAGCAAGAGGTCGCTGGCTGGGTATCCACCCTGATTCAATATGCGCGGCATATTCTGGTGCAGCTGCAAACACCGTCATGGGAAGATCCGTTGTATAAAGATGGACCGTTGCTTCTCCTTCATCGTTAGTGGTTGCCTGAACCCAGGTTTTATTGGGGTAGACAAGCAACAGGCTGACACCTTCCAGTGGCTGATTTCCCGAACGCACTGAGATTACGGAAAACGCAGAACTGAATTCCTGATTGGCTGCAGGAATGACAAGAAGAACTTCCGCTTCATCTATGACTCTATACTCCGGATACTTCCCACATAATTCCATCGTCTCTTCAAGAATGATGGGCACGCCATCTCCTCGTCTTTCCATAATATACTCCTTGTGGCTGCTTCCACGAATTCCCCCTACAGACATTCGAGACAATACGGAAACTATAGCTTCATTCCGACTGGATTGACGTGCCGATATGCTCTTGACAGTCAGGTTGTTCGGAAGCGATCCGGGAGATTGAATCTCCAGGCGGCTATCAAACATTGACAACCGAATCCTGCTTCCCTGAATGGAATAGTCTCGATGGACAACCGCATTAACCAAGGCTTCAAAGACAGCCTTTTCGCTATATTGCGGCACTTCAATTCTTGCAGGATCCTTCCGTGCCGCTACCTGCATATTTTTGGCAACAAAGGAAACAGCATCAGAAATCTGCTTGTTCAGGGGGCCGGCAATTTCTTTGGAATCAATTTGGTCTGATGTGCGGTCACTGCCACGATAAAAGGTTGCTGTAATGCAGGCATTTGGCAGCCATTCATCTGGATTTGGCGTACATAGCAATACACCTGCTACAGTGGCTCGAAGAATACCGTCTTCATCATCAACAAGCGCCAGTTTCTTGAGTGCCTGTCCGGGTTCAGACACCCCCTTTGAACTGAGCAAGGGTTTCCATAAATCTTGCCCCAACGTCTTAAAACCAGTGTTTGGAACCGGTTGCTTGTCAAACCACAAGAAACGGGCCTGAGAGCGCCGTTGGGCCAAACGAAGATATTCATCGCCAGACATCAGACGCTTCGCAGCACCCACTCGGACATAAGCTCCATTTTGGGTTCTGTGGGCTGAATATCCCTCCGGCACTTGAACCAACAATACCAGTTTGCCATCAGCCATCTCTTTATGATGAGTGCTTATGCGTACTGGAGGTTCAATTGCATCACTGCTAACTTCCACTAGCAGATCATCGAGAAGCTTGATTTGTGTACTGGAAATGCCCATTATACGTCCATCGTCATCGACACCTGCCAACAGCACCCCCCCCCAGCAGCATTGGCAAAAGCAGTGATCTCATCGGCCCAATCCTTTCGCGCAGGACTCTTTGGCCGGTCTCCCTCGAAATCAACCCGCTTGAATTCCCAGCTGCTGTCCTCTCTTGCTAGCAACTGACTCTCAATGTCCTCAATACGATATTTCATTTAATGGAAGATCATTAAAGTCTTGATTCCAGTATTAAGCAATAAACCCGCGATCATCCTCTGGATTGAAGGCAGACACACAGGACAGGAAAATGCGCTTGGTAATTCGACTTTTCAGTCATCATTGTTGTCCATAATTGGCATTCGTTTTCTTACTGCTGTTCAGCATGACACAGCCAGACAGTCCTGGCAATACCCGACAACGCAGTTCATTATGGACAATAAACTCGATAGAGGCCTTACAGCTCGAAACCCAGGCCGTTCTGAAATTCTTCAAGCCTGCCTCGGACTCGACGATGGAATCAGGCTTTAGGTCAGCAGCCAACACTCTGCATGCTGTACTCTTGCGACGTGTAAACGATGGTCGAATCCTTGGCCAGGACACGTGTCTCTTCCGGGCCATCCATGCTGTTTTCCAGCGCAACACGGAAGATGAATCGCTCAAAAAATGCCTCGTACTGCTCCACTCCCAAAGTCCCCACCGCATAGAAATGATCGGACTCGGCATCATGATCAAGAAGAATTGTTGTCAATGACACCGGAGCCGGGCCACTCATGACCTCAGCTCCCTGAGAGGGGTCATATACACTCCTTTCCGAACAACAGTAAATCATCTCCGAACGCTTCACCAACTTTTCGTCTCGGTCACGATAGGTAATCTCCTCCGGCCTGAAGTTGATGAAACTGAAGCTTCTGGCCGGATAGGTCTGCTTGTGAGCACAAATTGCCGAATAACATACAACCGACCGATACTTCCCCGCACCACCCGGCCAGCTTGATTCCATCGGTGAATCGATCGCTCTTTTCAGGTCAATCAGAAAACACGGGGTAGTCACATAAGGATAATTGAACAGGAAATAATCCGATTCACGCAAGCTTTCAGACGTTACATCGTTACCATTTGCCAACTTCAGCTTCACGCGGTTGTAGGTCCTGGAAGCCGCCTCGCTCTGGGCGAGCAGGTAGGGACTCGCACCGACCAGGGACAGCGTCGACAAACATGCCTTGAAGAAAGATCGTCTGCCCTTCTGAAACGGCTTATCCTTCATTATCCATCACCCCGAATACTTCTTGACATAGGACTCAAGTAGAATCGTCCTCTGGCTGGCTGAATCAATCTGTATGACCAGATTCCCCTTGCTGTCAATTTCATGGACCGTTCCTGAAAGCGAACCAAGTTTACAGGAAGCTCCGCGCTGGTTTCCCCGAACCTTCCACCTATCCAGTAAACTCAAAAACCCCTGATCATTCCAGTGATTGATCCAGGTAATGAATTCACGAGCAAATGCCTGAAGCAGTTTTTCCGCATTGAGTTCAGTCGTGCCTTCCGCTTCTCGCACGCTGATGGCCGGAATCGAAAAATCTTCAGGTGAATTCAACATATTGACCGAACCGCAAACGCTCAGCCATGGCGATGATTCACCATCATGACCATGACCATGTTGAACCCACACTCGTCCTACAACATGATTGGCAATCATCAGCGTGTCCGGCCAATCATACCCCAGTGCAGTCATTGGCGAAAGATATTGCGCCAGTGCCTGCCCCATGCTCACAGCTGCCACTAGGATAATCTCGCCGTAACGATGCTGCTCAAACTCCGGCTCCAGCAGCACCGAACAATGCAAATCCCCCTCTTCGCTATACCAGGGACGACCATCCCACTCCTGCCCTGCTGTTTGTTTTTTGAGCCAGATAAGCGTTCCTTCATGGCCCCCCTCAGCAGCAGCAAGTGCGGCAAGCGTGCGAATATCCTCTGACTCATCAACTTCTACAAGATCATAAGCACTCGGAAGCTCGAGAGAATTGTTTTCCATGCATCAGGTCCGAGCATCCAGGTGAACCGCCAACGATTCATGCCCGCCACCTCTGGCATAGTCTGAGGCAATTCGTCCAAGCGAATCCTGCTGCAATGGGTCAGCCCCTGCCTCAAGCAGTTTCTCTACGACTTCCTGATGCCCCCTCACCGCCGCAAGGTGCAAGGGAGTTGCCCCATGATCATCCTGAAAATCCAATTCGATTTCCCCATGACGAAGCAGAATCTCTATCGTCAATACATGATTTTCATAGGCAGCGCGATGCAGGGGAGTCCAGAGATAGATATCTGCTGAATTGATATCAGCCCCGGAATCAAGAAGTGTCCTTACAGTCTCCGGAAAGCCTTTCGCACTCGCAACCATCAATGCATTCCAGCCATTGCTGCCCGTCGCATCAACTGCTGCCCCTCGGGCCAAAAGCTCTTCAATAATGAGATGATTGCCACTGATTGCCGCAAACATCAATGGAGTACCTCCATTAACATTCTCGGAATTCGGATTAGCTCCCCGTTTCAGGAGTTCCATAACCAAATCCAAATTGCCCTCCCGGGCAGCAATCATTAATGCAGTCTTGCCGTTGATGCCGCGCACATCAATATTTGGGATCGGTTCGGGTGCGACGAGAAAAGCTTCCATGCCTGTGAGATCATTCTTGTACACGGCCTCGGAAAAACTGTCCAGCGAATGTCCATTTGCCACCGGCAGGCAATAGAACAGCAAGGCCGGCAAAACCTTCCTCATGAATACTGAACTGTTACTTCCGGTAGGCATAGTGTTCAACTATTTCACTCATGGCACGTGTCGCATCATATCGTCCAGTCAACCTGATTAAAGCGTCATGACTGACGGCATTATTCAGCAATTCGTGAAATCCTGCTCGCTCCTGATCGATCAACCTTGTATGTTGCGAAAACAGAATTCGATATGCACCATCACCAAAGAAGAATCGCAAACTCTCTTGCCTGGTCAGATTGTCGAGTACATCAAAGTGAATGCCACCAAGACCTGGAGCAAGCAGAACCTCCCCAACCAGGGGATTTTCGGGCTCGGTCATGACCTCGAAACGCAATAGGTAGATACTCGCAGACGCATGGTCAATCACATCCGCCTCAATGGCAACGTCAAACGGAGAACGGGAACGCTTAAGAATGCGCCGGTCCTTGCCGCACTCCTTGCCACCCACCTCAAAAAAAACCGCCGCCTCCCAGTTGCCATGATCAAATTGCACCATGGAACAAGTGGTCATGGCGCCACTTTCCTTCATGCTGTCCGAGATTGATTTTGGAAAACTGCCCACGACAATACTCCATTATCAAACTTGTAGGCGTAAAAAACCCCTGCCAAAGACAGGGGTCGTTTACATTGGCCCGTGATTCAGGTCGTACTGGTACTGGGTTGCGAGACCCCGGGACCAGCAGCGGCAGGTTCATCTTGAACAGCCTTGTCCTTGACTTCATCGTACCACAGGTCGTGGTGCTGTTTTGCCCACTCTGCACTTACCTTGCCAGTAGCCATGCCTTCCAGAGCACCTTCGGTACCGACCGTTCCAATATAGGCATGTCCGAAGAACATCACAATCCAGAGAATCGCTCCAATCGCATGTACTTTATGCATAAACTGCATCGTAGCCCGGGTTTCATCGCCAATTCCCAACTGAGCCAGCCATCCGATCAAGGCAAAGCCCGAACCGCATACGGCAATCAGCCCAACCAGAATAACCACCCAAAACCAGACTTTCTCTCCTCCATTCAGCTTTCCGGCACTGGGATGCGCACTGCCGATGATTCCACCGCCAGACGAGAACCATTTCATGTCAACGGCATTGAACAAGTTGTTCTTGGCCCAGAATAGAAACATCGCCAGCACGCCGATCGAGAAAAACGGCCCGACCACATTGTGCACATTGATGGACATATTTGCCCAAAGCGAAAAGCCTTCCGGGCCCAGAACCGGAATTAATACCAGCCTGCCAAAGAGCATGCTAAGTCCCGTAATGGCGAGAACGACAAACCCTGCAGCGGTGAACCAGTGCATGAACCGCTCCCAGGTCTCCCATCGCTGGACTTTTCTTCCGGATATTTCAGCATCTATCTTTATCTTTCCCCGAACCAGATAAAAACCGATGCATCCGAGGACTGCAAGAATCAGGGCCCACCCGCCATAAGTGCTGATCGGTCCATTTCTCAACTGCCGCCAGTTCTGGCCTCCGTTCTGAATGAATACGCCTGTCTCAGGCCCCTTGACTGAACTGTAGCCCGAACCACCCTCTCGAACCGCGCGCCAGAAATTGGCGCGCTGGTTCTTATCATCAACCACCTGAGCCTGTGCAGTCTCTGTCGGAATGAGATAGGAGGTGGCAGGTAAAATGATTGCACATGCGAAAATCAATAGAATTGACCATCCCATGGCTTTGAATCGCCGTCGAGATTTTTCGGCGTTAGCTGTAGCTGTATTTGATGACATGCTGTTTTCCCGTTTCTATGCCCTTAACGCTAGCGGTCCCTTTGACCTGAGAAACGCTCATTCAGCGATTCGGTGTCAGAATTCGCGAGCAACGGGTCATTAGCGCCTTTGTAGACTCCCGGCTCGAACAATGTGACCGATGGAGACTCGTAACAGCCAGTCAAAGAGACTGTCAGCAAGAGGGCCCCGGTCCATGCCGCCAATTTTCGTATCGAAGCATTCATTTGCAAATCTCCTGTAGATTACTTGACGAATGAGCAGTTAGTTGCAACAAGATGGGGGGCAAATCAGCCCCCCATAATGACGATCACTAAACTGCGGATCCGTAGGCTTTTTCCCAACCCCAGGTTTGAGGACGGTCGCCGCGCTTGAGAATCCTTTCACGGTAGATGTCTGCGACCATGTCTCCATCCCCTGCCAGGAGAGCTTTCGTTGAGCACATCTCTGCACAAAGCGGAAGCTTGCCTTGAGAAACCCGGTTTGCACCGTATTTGTCAAATTCCGCTACAGAGTTGTCATCAACCGGCCCGCCGGCACAGAATGTACACTTGTCCATTTTGCCGCGCACGCCAAAAGCCTGCTCCGCTGGATACTGCGGTGCACCGAAAGGACAGGCATAGAAACAATACCCGCATCCGATACACAGATCCTTGTCATGCAGAACGATCCCGTCATCAGTCGTATAGAAACAATCGACTGGGCAGACCGCAGAGCATGGCGCATCTGTACAGTGCATGCACGCTACCGAGATTGACTTCTCGCCGACTTCCCCATCGCCAAGCGTAATCACTCGGCGACGGTTTACGCCCCATGGAACCTCATTCTCGTTTTTACAGGCGGTAACACAACCATTGCATTCGATGCAGCGTTCAGCATCGCAAAGAAATTTCATTTTTGCCATTGTTCTGTCCTCCTGCCTTATGCAAGTTTAATTCGACACAGGGTCACTTTCGATTCCTGCATCTGGGTTACGGAGTCATATCCATAGGTAAATGCGGTATTGCACGCCTCGCCCCTGACGTATGGCTCAGCTCCGGGCGGATACTTGTCGACCAGGTCCTCTCCTTCATACCATCCGCCAAAGTGGAACGGCGTAAACACGACACCCGGCGCCACTCGCCGAGTGATCGTGGTCTTGACCTTGATTCGAGCGCCCTCTGGCGTCTCAATCCAGATCATGTCTCCATCCTTCAGACCGACATCGTTGGCATCCTTCGGATTCACCTCTGCGAACATCTCCTGCTGCAGTTCAGCCAGCCATGGATTTGAACGGGATTCTTCACCACCGCCTTCATACTCAACCAGTCTACCGCTGGTAAAGATGATCGGAAAATCCCGGGAGTAATCATCTTTCTGGATAGACATGTACCGGGTCGGAAGACGATAAAACCGTTTTCTGTCCTCGTAGGTCGGATACTTGGCAGCCAGTTCCCGGTCAGGCGTGTAAAGCGGCTCACGGTGAATAGGCACCCTGTCCGGGAAGGTCCAGACAATCGCCCGGGCCTTGGCGTTTCCGAATGGGGCACAACCATGCTTGATGGCTACACGCTGAATGCCGCCTGACAGATCGGTCTTCCAGTTCTTTCCATCCGCAAGTGCCTGCTCTTCAGCCGTCAATTCACCCCACCAGCCGAGCTGCTTGAGCAGGTCCGCCGTGAATTCGGGATGCCCACCCTGAATTTCCGAACCTTTCGGCCAGGAGTCAACCGCCAGGATGTTGTTGCCTTCATGCTCAACCCCGAATCGCGCCCGAAAGCACAGACCGCCTTCAGCAACCGGCTTGCTGGTGTCATACAACACCGGCGTACCCGGATGATTCATCTCGGGATTGCCCCAGCAAGGCCACGGCATGCCGTAGTAATCGCCATCGCAGGGGCCGCCTTCAGCCTTGAGGGTTGTGGTATTGAAGGTATGCTTGTTCGCCAGGTGGAGCTTTAATCGCTCAGGGCTCTGGCCCGTGTAGCCGATCGTCCACATTCCACGGTTGAACTCGCGTGTGATATCCTCAATGTTGGGCTCGTCGTTCTCAACCGCAATGTTCCTGCACAGCTCATTCTCAAATCCGAACTTCCTGGCGAATTTATAGAAGATGGTGTGATCGGGGAGAGACTCGAACAGAGGCTCGACCACTTTTTCGCGCCACTGCAATGAGCGGTTCGAAGCGGTAACCGATCCATAAGTCTCGAACTGGGTGCAAGCCGGCAGCAGATAAACGCCATCGGTGCGGTCATGCATGACCGCAGCATGAGTGGGATACGGGTCAATAATGACCATCATATCCAGCTTGCTCATGGCCTTCTTCATTTCCGGGCCGCGAGTCTGGCTGTTCACCGCATGTCCGGCCCAGACCATGCAGCGAATGTTGTCGCTCTGGCCAATGCTTTCCTCAAGCACTCCGTCAACCCAACGCGATACCGGAATTCCCCGGTAGTTCATGGGATGAGTCGGCTTGCCGCTGTCGCCTTCAACCTGCTCCGGATGGAAGCGCCCCTTGACCCACTCGTGCTCAAGGTCCCAGACTCTTGACCAGTGCTTCCATGCCCCGTCACTCAGGCCATAGTAGCCAGGCAGCGAATGAGACAGAACGCAGAAGTCGGTAGCGCCCTGCACATTGTCGTGTCCACGGAAGATATTCGCACCGCCGCCGGACTTGCCAATGTTGCCCAGCGCCAGCTGAAAGGCACAGTAGGCACGGGTATTGTTGTTGCCGATGGTGTGCTGGGTGCCGCCCATGCACCAGACAAAGGTGGCAGGCGAATTCTCGGCCATCATCTGGGCCGCAGTTCGAACTACGTCCTCTGGCGCTCCGGTGACCCGCTCGGTTTCTTCGGGGGTCCATTTCTTGACCTCCTCCCGAACTTCGTCCAGTCCATAGACGCGCTGGCGAATGTACTCCTTGTCTTCCCAGCCATTTTCAAAAATGTGCCAGAGCATGCCCCACATGATCGCCACATCGCTGCCCGGGCGGATGCGGACAAAATGGTCGGCATGAGCCGCGGTACGGGTGTACCTGGGATCAATTACGATCATCTTGGAGCCATTCTCCTTGGCCCTGAAGATATGCTGCAGGGAGACCGGATGCGCTTCAGCAGGATTCGAGCCGATAAACAGCATGGCCTTGCTGTTGTGCATGTCATTGTAGGAATTGGTCATGGCGCCATAGCCCCAGGTGTTCGCTACCCCGGCAACTGTGGTCGAGTGGCAGATGCGAGCCTGATGGTCAACATTGTTGGTGCCCCACATGGCCGCAAATTTGCGGAACAGGTAGGCCTGCTCATTGTTGAACTTGGCAGAACCCATCCAGTACACCGAATCCGGGCCGGATTCTTCGCGGATATTGAGCATGCCATCGCCTACTTCATTAATCGCATCGTCCCAGGACATGCGAACCCATTTGCCGCCGACCAGTTTCATCGGATACTTGAGACGACGCTCGCCATGGCCGTGCTCTCTCACCGATGCGCCTTTGGCACAATGTGAACCCAGATTCAATGGAGAATCAAAATCCGGTTCCTGGCCGGTCCAAACCCCATTTTGAACTTCTGCGACAACTCCGCAACCGACAGAGCAGTGTGTACACACGCTCTTCTTGATGGTTACAGGGCCTATTCTGGCTTCGCTGCTGGCAGCATGCACCTTTTTGACTCGTCCTGGAGTCAGCATGGTGGCTGCTGTCGCCGCTCCCAGGGCAATACCGGATCGCGCCAGAAATGTGCGCCGATCAACAGCCTCGCCCAAACCGGTGAACTTGCCAGTTGGTTCCACCGTTCGTTTGCGTATCAATTTCATCTAATTAACTCCTCAGGTAATCTGACTTTGCTCGTGGATAGATACCGTTTCTATTTCTTGCTCCAGAGACTCGGTAATATTATTGGTCAAGGACAGCAATCACAGTCGCGCAAGCCGATAGTACTCGCGAATATGCTCGGTCTCATGGTATCCCTGTTTCTGACTCTTCGCCGGTGTATCTTCCACAGGCTCCGCCTGTGCAACACCAGCCGCCGCACCCGCACCAATTGCGGTTGTAGCGACCGCTGCACCCTTTAGAAAGCTGCGGCGGTGAATGGTTTCTGTCTGGATGGATTTCTCGCTCATTTATCAATCTCCAAGGTTGTGGTTTAGTTTTATCTTGCGTGTTCCCGGAACTAATGGATTCTTACATTCAGGTAATGACTTTCAACTTCCATAAAGGACTGTCCCAGATAACCGACATGCCTGTAGAACTTCGCCGAGTCGGCTTCCTGAACCTCCTTGAAGAACTTCGATGCCCAGGGGTGCAGATGGCATGCAAAGAAACGTCGTTCCATTTGCTCGTCTACATCATCGGCCTGGATCAGCAGTGCCATCGTCTCGCACAGGGCAGCAATGTGATCTTCCGGATCCTTTTCGTCATCATCACGGACAATTCCCAAGGCTTTGAGGTCATCGCGCAAGTCACTCAAGGGCTTGTCCATCAGGAAACCCGTGAGATGCCAACTGCCAAAAGGCACGACTTCGCCTCGTCCCAGACCAATAAAGAGATCCTGGTACTCTTCGGCCAATGCGGATGGTGCTGCTTCTACCGCAGCCTGCTTCAGAGCCATCCACGCTCGTCCCATGGTACCCGGTTCACTGGAATCGACACTTTCCACGCCCGAGAGATGATTCAGCAGCTGGGAATCGGGAGTGCCGTGAAGGAGAGAGGCAAGAATGGTATAGGTATTGATCCGCAATTCGGAACCGCCAACCCGCGCTTGGACGGACTGATGATCCTGAAAGATGCTGTTTGTCTCAAGTGATGACAATTAATACTATCCTCTAAATGCAAGTGGTGCGCCTTGAATTATATTTTTGCTTTGCTTCCCGCTCCATAAGCCAGCTCGATTGAGGACTACAACCAAGTCCGTTACCAACCGCAGCTTGGCTTGCAGGCTATCAAGCGTATAAATCCAGTATCCATCTGCTTGACAAGGCGCATCCCGGCTTTTCCTACAGGATATATTAAATTCACGCAAATTTGAATAGAAACTTGTTATGCGGCTCATTCGTTATATAAATAGGTGTTTATGTATATCCAATCGCCAATTTGGTTCTATTTTGGCATAGCCTTTTTCTTCTGCGCCAAGACTTCGCCAATCCGTTGAACTGTTTCCGGGGGTGCTCATAGAGCGCACAGCCAGCTATGTTTGCTTGCGATTTTCTTCTTCAAGCATATCCACAACCCGGCAATCGCCGCACATTCTCAGACGGTTCAGCGATCCAGCATCGCCGAACATCCAGTGTCCCTTGAGCTTATCGGTCATGCGGGCAATCATCGCCTGTGTGGCAAACGGCTTGCCGCAGACAATGCAGTGAAACGGGCTTTCCTCCTTGAGAGGTACCGGCTTGTTGATGACATTCAAGTCAAAATGAAGCCGGGGATCCAGGGTAATGGAAGACTCCGGACAGCTCTTCTGGCAGATTCCGCATTGCACGCAATTGGCCTCTATGAACCGAAGCGCAGGCGTATCCCCCCCTGCTTGCAAGGCATTGCCGGGGCACTGGGAAACGCAGCCCATGCACAGCGTGCATGATTCAACATCCACGCGAATTCGACCGAACATGCTGCCTTCCGGCATGGCAAAAGACTCGCGAGGCGGGCTGGCCATCTCATTGAAATGCGAGTACGCCTTGCGGGTGATGGTCCGCTTATCGCCAATTGGGGCATAGGTTGCAGATTCGGTGACACCGCCTAGAACTTCAATGCCGACGCCTTCCAGGTCATCGCCCATACTCAGTGTGCGATCATTGCAGGACGTCTCTTCAAGCACGGCATTAACCTGGCTCACTGTCTTTCCGAGGGTCTCGATGACCTTGGATGGCGTCCCTTCAGCCGTGTATACAAACACCCTGCCCGCCCCATAAGCCAAGGCGGAAGCCATCATTTCAGGCCCAACCGAGCCAATTTCTTCAACCACGAACGGCAGCACGGTGTGCGCCATCTGCCGGAATTGTTCATTGAACAGGTCAATGCCGTGCTCGTTGTCGACAAAAACTACCTCGGGAGCGGCATTGGGATAGGCCTTGAGCATCCCCTTGACCAAAATCCTGAGCAGCTCAAGATGCTGGTCAGCACGGGGATATGCATAGGTGATCGCGCTGGTCGGACAGCTGGTCGCGCACACGCCTCCGCCCTGGCACAAGTGTGGATTGACTTCAATGCTGTCGCCGATAGAAACTATGGCATCAGCCGGGCATGCGTCCAGACAGTTCGTGCATCCCCGGATACCGCTGCGCCCGTGGGCGCAGATTTCGGGGTTATAGTCGAAATACTTGGGCTTTTCGAATTCGCCGACCATGTCAGGCACGGTTTCAAGCTTTTCAATCCGATTATCAGTGTCGTCGCTATCCTGTTCGCTGTAGTAGCCCGGCGGCTTGAGTTCCGAAGCAAAGCACGGCTCTTTCCGGCAATCCCACACCTGATCAAAAAAGCCGTTTTCAATATCGAACAATTTGGCGAGGTTCTGCTCGCCCGGTTCCTGTTGTTCCAAATGCTGATCAACCAGCACCTCAAACCGACCGAGAAAGCCCTTCACAGCGAGTCCTGCCGCATGGCGGGCCTTTGCGATACTGGCGAGACCCGATCTATCGGCAGGAATTGCAATGAAGACATTGAGCCGGTCACCGAGCGATTCCATGACTTGGCTGGCCTGTTCCATCTTGCCGATAATCAGGAGTTTTTGGCCCGCCACATAGGATACAGCAGAGGTAGGGGCTGGAGTCCAAGGCGTTGATGCAAGCAAATCATGACGTGCCTGGAACTGGCCCGAGGTATTGAGATTGAGTCCGGTCGCTTCGAGATAATTGCTCATTGTCGAATCATAAAGCGTCATGCATCACGGGTTGGCGTTCAAAAATGGCGGGGGCAAATCACGGAAGCGGTTTTTTCTGCCTGTCCATGCTCAGAAGCGCCATCGTATTTTTTGGGGTTTATATACTATAAGTAACAAGTTTCTTGATTTATATCATGTAATCAATAACATGAAAAAGATTCGCTCATGGATATCGATTAAAGCATAACATTCTGGTTCTTTTCAATTAATTTCATTTTTTGTTGCTTAAGTATATAAGCCCCTATTTTTTCCTGCTTGGCTGTCTATACTAGACTGCCATTCTAACCTCGACCCAATCTGCAATCAATGATTGGATAGATGTATGACCTGCTCCCTCGACTGATCGTGATCAGGTTTTTCGGTCAGTGACGCATTTTCGAAAATAGGGTTTTCTGAATGACACGTTTTGATCTGAACATGAAATCCGGTATTCTGCCAAGATGGGGCAACGCTTATAATAGGCATGATCCAATGCAGTCCATCCCATGATGGACTAATGGGCATTGCCCGCCACCTGACTTACTGATATGACTGATCATGAACCAAAACCCATAGAGCCGGTAAGCGGAACGGTTGTCCCGCGATATGCCGGCCCGTCTACATTTTGCAGACTTCCGGAGCTCAGGGACGTGGAGACCTGCGATATTGCCATTCTGGGCGTGCCCTTTGATTCTGGCACCAGCTATCGACCTGGTGCACGCTTTGGTCCCGGCGCGATCCGCCAGGCCTCGCGCCACCTGCGTTACAACTTTCATCCGAATTACCAGACCGAACCGTTCAAGTCCCTGCAAGTGGCAGATGCGGGTGATGTGGCATGCAATCCCTACAGCATTAACGAAGCGATCGAGCAGATCGAAAAGACGGCAACAGAAGTTCACCAGCAATGCCAGTCCCTGATCTGCATGGGCGGCGATCACACCATTGCGTTCCCGCTGCTAAGGGCCATCAATCAGCACCTGAATGGCCCCGTTGCCCTGGTGCATTTTGATGCGCATCTGGATACGTGGGATACTTATTTTGGTGCGCCATATACTCACGGCACACCCTTTCGGAGGGCTGCCGAAGAGGGGCTGTTCATGGAGGGTTCGTCCATGCATGTTGGTATCCGTGGCCCCCTCTACAGTTCGGAAGACCTGAAGAATGATGAAGAACTCGGATTCAAGGTCGTCCATTGCGATGAACTGGAAGAATTTGGGCCTGATCATGTGGCACAACGGATCCGCGAACGCGTTGGCGATTGCCCGCTGTACCTGTCGATTGACATTGATGTTCTTGACCCGGCCCATGCGCCAGGCACCGGCACCCCGGAAATTGCCGGACTTACAACCCGTGAACTTGTGAATATCCTGAGAGGGCTGGCGGGCGTCAACCTGGTGGGAGGAGATGTGGTCGAAGTTAGCCCCGGCTACGATCATGCCGAACTCACCTCGCTGGCTGCCGCCACGATCGTTTTCGAGATGATCAACCTGATCGTCTGCCGCCCATCTTGAAAGACGGCAGCGGACCATTGATCAGGCCGGCGGCTATTGATCATGCACCGGCCATCAACGATATAGCCAACTGGTACATTGAGCATACCACCACCAACTTCGATACCCAGCCCTGGAAACTGGATAAGCGTATTCATTGGGCTGGCAGCTTCAATCGGGCAAATTGCCCCTATCATCTCCTGGCAGCTGAAATCGAAGGCGAGATTGCGGGCTTCGCCTACAATGCATCCTTCCGCCCAAAGAACGCCTATAGCCGGTCCACGGAGACTACGGTCTATGTCAAGCAGGGTCTAACGGGGCGTGGAATTGGCGAAGCACTCTACCATGAACTCTTCGACCGGATTCAGCTCACCGACCTGCATCGTGCCTTTGCGATCATTACCTTGCCCAACCCGGCATCGGTTCGCCTGCACGAAAAGCTGGGGTTTGCACAATGCGGACTGCTCAGCGAGGCGGGCTGGAAATTCAATGCCTATCACAGCATTGCAATGTACGAAATGGAGATAATGAAAAATCATGGGGCGGCGATTCCGACTCCGATATATAATCCGCCTTCCACACCCCTGGAACCCCGACCATGAACCGACCCAGCAACCGTCAACCCGATGAACTGAGATCCATCAATCTTACCCGGGGCTATACCCGGTATGCGGAAGGTTCGGTGTTGATCGAATTTGGCAATACTCGTATTTTATGCAATGCAACGGTTGAGAATCGGGTCCCGCATTTTCTCAGAAATTCCAAGCGAGGATGGGTCACGGCCGAATATGGGCTGCTTCCCCGATCTACCAGCGAACGCACCATGCGTGAAGCCTCCCGCGGCAAGCAAACCGGGCGCACCCTTGAAATTCAACGTCTGATTGGCAGGTCATTGCGCGCTGCTGTCAATATGAAGATGCTTGGAGAAAGGACCATTACTGTCGATTGCGATGTGATACAGGCAGACGGAGGAACCCGAACTGCGGCCATCACTGGCGGCTATGTTGCAGTCGTCGATGCAGTCAGCCGGATGCTGAATGATGAAGTAATCGCCGAAAACCCGATGCTTTGCGCGATCGCTTCAGTCTCGGTCGGCATCTACAAGGGGATTGTCGTCACCGATCTGGATTATGCTGAAGACAGCCAGGCCGATACTGACATGAACATCGTCATGGACAGCAGCGGGCGATTCATCGAGATTCAGGGCACCGCTGAAAAAGCTTCGTTTAGCAAGGATCAAGTCGACACCATGCTAAGTCAGGCAAGTACAGCCTGTCAAAAACTGCTTGAATATCAACGACAGGCTCTCGAACAACCCCTCAACTCCTGACAACTGGCCGTGAATCAGCCCTCAATGGAAATTGTTCTCGCGTCTGGCAATCGAGGAAAAATTCGCGAATTTGACCAAATTTTTGAATGCTCTCCATTCATCATCAGGCCAATGTCTGAACTCGGCATCCCCGAACCCGAAGAAACGGGATCCACTTTTGAGGAGAATGCGCTGCTCAAGGCTCGGGCCGCCAGCCGACATGCCAACCTGCCAGCCATTGCGGATGATTCAGGGTTGTCGGTTGATTATCTCAATGGCTGTCCCGGAGTCTATTCTGCTCGATATGCGGGCCCGGATGCCGCCGATCAGCAGAATGTCGAAAAGCTTCTCAATGAACTGAATGGAGTCGATCAATCCTCTCGAAGCGCCCGGTTCCATTGCGTGATTGCCGTGGTTCGGCACTTTGAAGATGATCAGCCATTGATTTTTTCAGATTCCTGGGAAGGGGAAATTGCCACAACACCTTCAGGAAAAAATGGATTTGGGTATGATCCAGTATTCTACCTGCCCGAATACCGGCGCACGGCTGCCCAGCTTGAACCGGAGATCAAAAACAAGGTCAGCCATCGTGCCAAAGCCCTTGAACAATTGAAGGTGGAACTCCACCATGCAGACATCTTCGCTACTAACCCAGATCATTAAAAACAGAGCACAACCATGATTCTTGAACGCCTAGTCAGCTTCCATGGGAGGCCCGGTCCGGTTCTACTGGTTATTGCCGATGGTGTCGGACTGGCAGAACCCGGCGCTGCGAATGCCCTGTCCCTGGCCCATACACCCAACATCGATCAATTGCTTGCAAGCCCGATGAGCACCAGGCTCAATGCACACGGTGAATGGGTAGGCCTGCCTTCGAACTCGGACATGGGCAACAGTGAAGTCGGACATAACACCCTTGGTGGAGGGCGCATTTTCGATCAAGGAGCCAAGCTTGTTGACTCTGCTCTTGATTCCGGATCCCTGTTTGAATCGGATGTGTGGAAAACCGTTCTGGAACGAGGGCTGGCCGGTAGCACCGTGCACTTTATCGGGCTCGTCTCCGACGGAAATGTACACTCCCATATCCGCCATCTGCTTCGACTTCTGGATCAGTGCCATGACGCAGGCGCCCCATCGGTGTGTGTCCACGCGCTACTGGATGGACGTGATGTAGATCCCCGCTCATCACTTCAGTATCTGAAAACCCTTCAGTCAAAACTTGACCAGATCAATCAGGCTGCCGATGCAAACTATCGCATCGCAAGCGGTGGGGGACGCATGCGAATCACCATGGATCGCTATCAGGCCGACTGGGACATGGTACATCGCGGCTTCAATGCCCATGTTCATGGATGCGTAGACCACACCGGCCATCTGGTTGCAGATGCCATCAATGAAGTGGAAAGGCAGTACGCTGCTGATGCCGATATTACCGATCAGTACCTTGCTCCGTTCGTGGTCACCGAGAACGGGCATCCTGTTGGCAGGATGCAGGATGGCGATGCGGTAGTACTGTTCAATTTTCGGGGAGATCGTGCGATTGAGATATCGTCTGCGCTTGAGCATGCGGAATTCAAGCGCTTTGACCGCGGAGACTTTCCCGACATCTACTTCTGCGGCATGCTTGAATACGATGGCGACCTGAAGATTCCCGGAAATTACCTGGTTCAACCTCCAGCCATTGAACGCACTATGGGGGAGTATCTGTGCGCCAAGAAGGTTCCCAGTTTTGCGATCAGCGAAACCCAGAAATTTGGGCATGTGACCTATTTCTGGAACGGCAATCGATCCGGCTATATCGATGAGGCACTTGAGACACATATTGAAATCCCTTCAGACAATTTGCCATTCGATCAGGCACCCAGCATGAAGGCCAGCGAAATCACGGATGCCGCTGTTGAACTGCTGGAATCAGGAAAATACCGCTTTGGCCGCATCAACTTTGCCAACGGGGATATGGTTGGGCATACCGGCAATATCGAGGCAACGGTTCAATCCCTGGAATCTGTTGATGCCTGTCTCGGGCGACTGCTTGAGACTGTCGATGCCCTCAAGGGAGTTCTGGTATTTACGGCAGATCATGGAAATGCCGAAGAGATGTTCACCGAGCATGCAGGCAAGCGCATGCCCAAAACTTCCCACTCCCTCAATCCTGTACCGTTCGTGATCGCTGATTCGAACGATAGCCATGCTTATGGGCTGCAAAGCGGGCTTGAGGGTGGACTGGCCAATGTGGCAGCAACCCTGTTTAACCTACTGGGTTTCAGGGCGCCTCACGACTATGAGGCATCGCTGATTCACTTTCCCAGAGAACCGATCCGCCGCACCTTGTACAGCGGCAAGGTAGCGAGCCTCGGCCTGGAATCGTTCAAGCCCAGCGAGAACGATTCTGAATGGGTTACCATGGAGATTATTCGACATCCCGGCAGTGCTGTAATTGCGGCCGTTGACGAGCAGAACAGGGTCTGCCTGATCCGGCAATATCGCCCGGCCGCATCCGACTGGATTTGGGAACTGCCAGCCGGTGGCATTGAATTTTCCGAAACGCCTGATGAGGCTGCCCGAAGGGAACTCAAGGAAGAGACGGGGTATAGTGCCGATCAATGGGAAATGCTTGGTTCGTTCTACACCTCGCCCGGATATTCCGATGAATACACGCATGCCTATAAAGCAAGTCATTTGCATGCCGGGGAACAATCGCTTGAAGCACATGAAATTCTGGAACTTCACTGGCTCGAATTCGAGAAAATCGAGGATATGATCAAGCAAGGCGTGATCATTGATGGCAAGACCATCACGACCATTTTTCTGATGCAATTAGGCAAGGGCTGACCTTTTTGTTTGGGGCTTGACCTGCATGGCATTGCTGTATGCATCAAGAATTCCTGCCATATGCTGCACACTGTATACTGGCTAACTGATCAAGGCCATGTGGATTCTTGGACCGCCGGACAGCTAACGAAATTTACGAATGCGGGTTGGATTTGCCATTTTGCGAATACCAGCCGAAAGATAGGCAGACTAGTCGCGTGCTCGAAAATGGCCTTGAATTTTGAATGTATTTTTAGACAGGTTGTACCGTGAGAGCTCATCGCTAATCTGAAATGACTGCCACATCAAAAACCAGCGAAATCGTGTTCAACGGATATCTGGGGGAAATTCTTCGGAGTAAGCATCCTCTCTGGAGGAAATGTCTACATGTAGAGCAGACCGGTGTTTTTCGCGATCACCCGCGCTTGCGACCGGACATCCTCATTCTTCCGCCGAGCGCCCAGCCCGTGGTGGTGGAAACCGAGTATGCTCCGGGGTCTTCGGTTGAGAATGACGCGAAGGCTAGACTCGGTCTTGCCCCTCTCGGTTCCGAACACCCCGTGGAGCAGGCGATTGCCGTTCGAATTCCGGATTCTCTCCGTCACGACCAGTCTCATTTTATTAAGCACATTTCTGATTCGGATTTCGACTACTGCCTATTCTCCGGCAATCCATCCGCGCCGCAGCGTTGGCCTGACAAGGGATGGCTCAATGGAAGTGTCGACGATATTGTCCGGTGCATTGAGCATGCCATGGTTTCACAACGCCTGGTCGATGAAGGCCTGTTGATACTGGAAGATGGCGTCCGGGTGGCGGCAAACGCAATTCGGGATGCCGTTGTTCTCGGTTTTGTCGATACTGAACGCAACCTGGGGCGCATTCTCAACCAGCATGGCGGGGAGCAGACTAACCGCATGGCCATGACCATCATTGCCAATGCCCTGACCTTCCACTCGACCATCTCCGGTTTTCATGACATTCCCACGGTAACGCAGATCCAGAACGATACAGACGGATCCTTTCGGATGGCGGTCCTGGCTGCATGGGATAAGGTACTGCGCGACATCAACTACTGGCCGATTTTCAAGGTTGCATCGGATCTTCTGGCATCGATACGGGCACAAACCGCCAATCGCATCCTGGACATTCTGGCTTCGGCATCCGAACGCCTTGCGGATCTCGGCGTTGCCACGCGACACGACCTTTCCGGCAGGATGTTCCAGAATCTGATCGTAGACCGGAAATTCCTTGCTACGTTCTACACCCTGCCAGCGAGTGCAACCCTGCTGGCGGAAATGGCGGCAGGATGCCTGGATGCAGACTGGAGCAGGCTTGAAGAATATTACGATCTCACCTTGGCCGACTTTTCGTGCGGCACAGGCACGCTTCTGTCTGCCGGTTACCATGCGGTGCTTGCCCGATACCGGCATGCGGGCGGTGACGACAGTGAAATCCACAAACGCATGATCGAGCGCTCTGTCATTGCCGCAGACATCATGCCTGCGGCAGCCCATCTCTGCGCCTCGCAGCTTTCCAGTGTGCACCCGACCATCTTGTTCGACAATACCCGCGTCTACACGATGCCTTATGGAACAGGGAACACGGATGAACAGTATCGGGATGTTTCCATCGGCTCCCTTGACCTGATCGAGAGCGGGAAGAGCCGATCACTGTTTGCAACCGGCGAGGTCCGGGCTAGCGGGGCACGGGGAGACACCGAAGTAGCAGACATTGAAGTCCCTCACGAGTCGGTTGACCTGGTCATCATGAACCCGCCGTTCACACGTCCTACCAACCATGAGTCGACCGATGTGCCAGTTCCTTCCTTTGCCGGCTTTCGCACAACCGGAGACGAGCAGCAACTGATGTCCGGCCGCCTGTCGGATATCCGCAGGGGCTTGAAGCATCCCGCAGGCCATGGCAATGCTGGCCTGGCCTCTAATTTTGTTGATCTTGCTCATGTCAAGGTCAAGCCGGGTGGCGTAATCGCCCTGGTTCTCCCCATAACGGCGATACAGGGAGCCTCATGGGAACCCACCCGGAATCTGCTTGCCAGCGCATACCGGAACATTACCGTTGTTACCATAGCCGGTACCGGCGGCCAAGAACGCGCATTTTCTGCTGATACCGGCATGGCCGAGACGCTGGTTATAGCCACGAGGAAGACGGGAGCCGCCAGTCCAGATCTAAATCAGGATATTCTGTTCGTCAACCTGCATTGGCGTCTGTGCAGCATGCTGGAAGCTGCCGAAACGGCAAGGATCATCGGGGACCTGCCTGCATCGTCAGGTGCAGGGTATATCCGGGCCGGCGAGCAGACATTGGGAAGCTATATCCGGGCACCGCTTGGCGAAGGAGGCTGTACGGGTTTACGTGAATCGGCCCTCGCCGGAGTGATGATTGCATTGCGCCGGGGTGAGCTGAGAGTGCCGCAGCATCCTGACCGTCAAGCCGTCCCGATCATCCCTCTCGGACAACTGGGCAAGCGCGGTCTCCTGGATCGAGATATCGGCAATAGAAAAGATGATCAACCACCCTATCGAGGGCCTTTTCGAATACATTCTGTAGAAGGCATTCCCAGCTACCCCGTTCTGTGGGGCCATGATGCGGAGCGTGAGCGACATCTGCTTGTGGAACCAGACAGCATGGGAGTGGTACGCCCCGGTTGCGATGAACGCGCCCTGACAGCCTGGCAGACTGCATCAAGACTCCACTTTACTCGCGACTTTCAGCTGAACTCGCAAAGCCTCGCGGCTTGCCTGACGCCAGGACCCGCCCTTGGCGGACGGGCGTGGCCAAATTTTTGCCTGCACGAGGGCAAGTGGGATGAACTCATCGTGCTCTGGGCGAATTGCTCGCTTGGCCTGATGGCTTTCTGGTGGGAAGGCTCACGGCAGCAGCAGGGCCGCGCGATACTGACAATCAGCAAACTGCCCGATCTTCTGGTTCTTGATCCGCGCGGATTTCCCGAACACAAATTGACGCTTGCCGGGGAGATATTGCGTCAATTCGAGAGCCGGTCCTTTCTGCCTGCCAATGAGGCGTATCGCGATGAGACGCGCAAGGCACTGGATACTGCCGTCCTTATCGACCTGCTGGAACTGCCGGAAGACATGCTGGAACCCCTGGATACTCTCCGCCGGCAATGGTCCAGCGAACCGTCCGTTCACGGCGGCAAGCGCACCTCGCCTTGAGCAGCAGAGCTGTTGCCATCAATGCCTCCAGCCCTGTTCGGTCATCAAGCCGGGAAATGCAACTGCTGCAAGGTACACTGCATTCAGAGCGTTTGGCACATGCAGCACCCTGTCCTTGGGATTAGACACAAGTCGTGAATCACTGAAACTGATCCTTCAGACAACAATAAGAATCGAGATTCGAAGAAACTGGAATTACTGAAGAAGTGTTTTGACTTTTTCACTGACCAGCTTCATGTCCACGCGGCCTTGCGTCTGCTCCTTTACCAAAGCCATGACACGCCCAATGTCTTTCATGCTTTTGGCATTGCTCTCGGCTATCGCTTCTGATACCGCTTGTGCAACTTCTGATTCGGAAAGCTGTTCGGGTAGATAAGCCTGCAGAATATCTACCGACTGATGCTCCTTGTCGGCAAGATCCCGGCGGCCCCCTCTGGTAAATTGTTCGGCTGCTTCCTGCGACTGCTTAAGCAGTTTTTGAATGACCTGTTCAACCCCCTGTTCATCCAGTTCGCACCTTTCATCGACTTCCTTTCGTTGAACTGCCGCTTTGAGCAGGCGAATGACATCCAGACGAACCGTGTCCCTGGCACGCATCGCCACTTTCATGTCTTCATCGATACGCTCCTTCAGCGTCATTGCAATAGATCAGTAAAATCGTCTGTTGCGAGTGCGTTGACGGGCGACACGCTTCATCTCGCGTCGTACTGCAGCATCGTTATCCCGTTTGCGAACAGTGGTGGGTTTTTCGTATGATTGGCGTCGACGCGACTCAGAGAATACCCCCGCACGCTCACATGCCCGTCGAAACCGCCGTAAAATGATGTCGAAGGATTCGTTTTGTCGAACTTGAACAGTTGGCATATAGATTTTTTACAGTAAGAAATTCAAAGGGGGTGGATTGTACACGATTTGGAATTGCCGGATTAAGTCTTTTTGCAGAAAGTTTTCATACCGGTCACTCTTGATTTATCAGCAAGAAGCTGCGGCTGGACAGATGGCTTTGTCAGACGAAACCATTCATCGAGCATCAAGAAGCAAAGCCGCTGCCTGGGCCGGCTTTCGGGTGATTGCTTCAGCATCTCTTTCAGATTAGAAGCCACCGAACCGGAAACACGGCAGTTTCAAAAAATTCCCTGTACACTTTGGCTGGTCCTCCAATCTTCCCCGCCACCGTCCGATGCTCGCCCGATTTTCCGACCATACCAGGCAGGAACTGTCCATCCTCTCGAAGATCGCCCTGCCGCTGATTGCTGCATTCCTGTCGGAATACCTGATGTTCGTCACCACCAAGATAGTGGTCGGCCAGCTTGGATATCTCGAGCTGGCTGCTGTCGGGATTTCCGGCGACCTGACTTTCGAGGTCCTGGTAATCCTGATCGGACTCCTCTCGATTGTCGGGGTGCTGTGTGCCCAAGCCGAAGGCTCGGGCGACAAAAAACAGGCGGGTCTGGCCGTCAGGCAGGGGTTCATCATCTCCACAGCAGTTGGAATGCCAGCCATGGCGCTGATCTGGAACATGGACATCGTGCTGGCCTTGACCAACCAGGATCCCCGCGTGGTTGAATTGGCGAGGCCTTTCCTGCACTTCATCACGCCATCCGTTCTGGCGGTGCTGTATTTCTCGGTCTTGAGAAGTTTCGTAGCCGCCCTGTCACGTCCCAAGGCCGTGATGTACATCACGGTGGCAGCCGTGCCAGCGAACTACCTGCTGGCTCTGTTGCTAGTCAATGGCGGCTGGGGGATTCCTGCACTGGGCCTTGCCGGAGCCGGGCTCGCGATGACTATCGTCTCATGGACGATGTTCGCCCTGCTGCTGCTCCATGTCTACATCACTGACGATTTGAGGGGATACGGAGTCTTTGCGAGCCGGTGGAAAATCGACCTGGCAATCTGCCGGGAAATCACGGTCCTCGGGATTCCAGTGGCCGGACTCTTGATTTTCGAGGCCAGTCTATTCACAGTCGTCTCGATTCTTGCTGGGATCATCAACGCCGAAACCCTGGCGGCCTATCAAATTACGGTTGCCTGGTTCGGCATACCGTTCGTGGTGGCCATAGGCATAGCAGAAGCGACCATGGTCCGCGTAGCACAAGGCATCGGCCAAGGAAACTGGCAAAGAGCGAGAGATTCAGGGATGTTCGGGATGGCATGCGGGGTTCTGCTCCTGGGGAGCATGATCGTTTTTCCGGTTGGCCTGACCGACACGATCATTTCGATATTCATTTCCAACGATGACACTGGATCCAAAACGGTATCTGCCCTCGCCACAAACTTCCTGATGATTGCGGCATTGTTTCAGGTGTTTGACGGACTGCAGGCCATCGCGGCGAGAGCCTTGCGGGGGCTGAAAGACAGTCTGGTTCCACTTTGGATTGCGGGTTTCGGCTACTGGATCATGGGCATCGGCGGTGGGGTGCTCCTCGCCTTTCCGGCAAACATGCAGGGCATTGGGCTGATGTGGGGACTTGCAATGGGACTCTTCACGACCGGCGTACTGCTCGCGATCCGGTTTCATCGGCTAACCGCCAACCGTATCATCAGGCAGCTTCGTCAGGCGGAACTGAAGAACACCGGGTAAAACGATAGGGCAAGCAGGCAGTGCATAATGCACGATTATTACCTGTCCCCATACTGTCTGTGAAGTCAACTTTTTTGCAAAACCTGCAAGTACAGCAGATAGTGTGCGGGTAGACCTTGGCTATGCAATTTCAAGCCTCAGGCCACCGGTATTCCTCGCAAACCGGATCAAGCAACACGGTATTATCGGCATCGACAAGCCAATTGGCATTAGGCCGAAAAAGCGTTGGCGCTGGGTATCGTGTCTGTAGCAATCAGGGGCATATTCGATCATATCCAGCCTCCGGAACCCTGAATAAAATGCAAGCAATCGCCGATGGAAAACAAATCCGGAAGCAACCCGATAGCCATGACAAATGAGGTTATAATAATACTTATTCAGTTGTTTGCCATGCCGACTGGAAAAAAATGGGGAACGATATACTTAACTAGCCATTCGCAACTATAGCAAAAAGGGCGGTCCGAAGACCGCCCCTTGGATCAGGCGAGGCCGCAATCAGGTGCCCGGCCCCTGATAGGGCGACTCCGGACAGTAGTTCGAGCGATCCGTGCTTGAGCGCAGGGAGCGGTTGCCGTTGATCGTGACATAGTAGTCATCGAGCTTGTGGTCCCAGTCCTGGCCGTCAGCCTGCTTGACCGAGCCCGGATACAGTTCCGCCGCGACTGCACGGGTTCGGCAGACGCAGGTGTTGTTCATGTTGCCGCCTATGGGCATGTAGAGGGTGTCGCTTCCCGGATTGGCACAGTCGTCGTCCTCGGTGATGGTAAAGGTAAAGCTGTTTCGGTCTCGGTCCGGGCTCACCTGATAACCGGCCCCACCGACGATGACGACCTCGACCTCGCTGTCACCGGTGACGAGATGGTCATCGGCCCAGCAGATCGGATTGAGTGTCTGCACCCCAGCATATAGATCATTTCCGGCCGTTATGGGTACGGTCGAGATGGACCGGATCGGGTCTGTCGGATCGTCTTTATAGACATCGACGCCATAGTCGTATAACCGGTTATGGCCGGAGCGCGTCCATGCGAGAACCCTCACCTCTGTATCTTGCGCTGGCGCTGGATTCAGCCGCAGTGAGAACTGCGACAGACAATGCCCAAAGCTGTTTGTACTGTTTTCCTCACATGTATTATTGAAGCAGTTATTAGTTAGAATAATGTTGAACTCGGCCGTCGGAAGGATTTGCGCCGCCACCGGCCCCGTCATAAGCAAGGCCACCAGCGCGGCGGTTACTGCGGCTAATTT
>JAPOSW010000061.1 GCA_026709505.1 Gammaproteobacteria bacterium
AATTGGGTGCGCCGCGTGCCAGCGGGAAAAGTCGCCACTTACGGCCAGATAGCCAAGCTGGCAGGCGCATGTTCGGCAAGGCAGGTGGGCTATGCGATGGCGGCGCTGCGGGATGGCGACGATATACCCTGGCACAGGATTATCAACAGTCAGGGACGAATCAGCTTGCGTACAGGCTCTGATGGTCATGAGTTACAACGCATACTGCTGGAAGCAGAGGGCATTGTCTTTTCAGCCGAGGATACGATTGACTTTACAAAATATCGCTGGGATACTGCGGAGCAATTTCAGTTCCCGCCAACCTGACACACGGTACAGTAAAATGCTTAAAACCCTGCGCATCAAGAATTTCAAGGCATGGGAAGATACCGGCCCTATTAGTATGGCGCCCATTACGCTGTTCTTCGGCGCAAACAGCTCTGGCAAATCAAGCATCGGTCAGTTTCTGATGATGTTGAAACAAACCGCCGCTTCATCTGATCAAAGAACAGTATTTTATCCGGGCAGAGACGATGCAGCAGTACAACTCGGCTCTTTCAGGGAAATGGTTTATGGTCGGAACCTGAGAAAAGAAATAGAGTTCGAGTACAGATGGTCATCACCGAATACTTTGAGTTTCAAGGACCCGATTTCTGACCCCGAGCGTGTATGTTCCGGGGATGAATTGGATTTTCAAGCCATCATTGCAAGTTATAAAAAAATACCGTTTGTAAGCAGACTCAAATACGAGCTGTTCGAAGCAGATGAAAGCGTACTATCTATTGGAATGGAGCGACCGCGTAAGCGCAAAGCAAACTACGTAGTAGCACCCGATAGTTATAAATTGAAACGTAGTCAAGGACGAGCTTGGCCTCTGGGCGCGCCAATACAATTTTATGGATTTCCCGATGAAGTGGTCGCGTATCACCAGAATGCGGATTTTGTCAAGGACTTGAATTTCCAGCATGAAAAGTTATTTCAGTCCATTTCCTATCTTGGGCCGATCCGAATTAAGGCTAAAAGATTGTACTCCTGGACTGGCGTTGAGCCTGAGAATGTTGGAAACTCGGGAGAAAATGCCATCGCGGCATTTCTGGCTGCCCGGAAGCGCCGCATCAATCTTGGGACGAAGAAGCCGTATAAGTCGTTTAATGAGGTTATTGCATCCAAGCTCAAGGAGATGGGCCTGATTGAGGAATTTGAAGTCCAAGCCATTTCCGCCCAGAGGCAGGAATTTGAAGTCAGGATCAGGACCCGGCTTTCCGAAGACTGGGTGGATCTTCCCGATGTCGGTTTCGGTATTTCCCAAGTCCTGCCCGTTTTAGTGCAGTGCTTCTACGCACCACGCGACTCTATCATCGTTATGGAGCAACCAGAGCTCCATCTCCATCCTCGCGCTCAATCGGCTTTAGCTGACGTTATGATCGATGTAATTAACTCTAGGGAAGACCGCGTGGATAGAAACATCCAGTTAATAATCGAAACTCATTCGGAACATTTTCTGAGGCGACTGCAACGGCGCATTGCTGAGGGTGCTGAGGGTGAGAAGAGGGTAGTTCCAGAACAAGTGTCAGCTTACTTCGCCAGGGCCGACGGTGAACGGCCGGTTTTAGAACCTTTGGATATTGACGATTACGGCTACATCAAAAATTGGCCGGATCACTTTTTTGGGGATGAGATGGGGGATATTATGGAACAAACAAAATCGGCTTTGAAGAGGTGTAGGGAACAAAAAGGCATTACATCGAGCGGGGACGAATGAACGAACTACCTGACAGGTGTTTGGTAGATACTAATGTGCCAATAACCGCCGACTCCAGGCTCGCACTCCACAATAATGAAAATGATTATGTTTCGCAGGACTGCATTGACGACTGTGCAAAGGTCATTGAACATATTATAAAAAACGGTGGTTTGGTAATTGATGATGGCTACGAAATACTTACAGAATACTGGAAGAATCTTAATCGTCTTCCCGGCAACGAAGGACAGCACGGGCACGCAATGAAGTTTCTGAAATGGGTCACCGACCATCAAGGGATAAAGAATAAAGTCACACTTGTTAAAATCACCCAGCTTGATGACACGTATAAGGAATTTCCCGTACATGATGGTTTGAAAAGATTCGATATAAGTGATCGGAAATTCGTGGCAGTGGCTAACGCGTATCCAAGTGCCCATAAGCCACCCATCTTTCAAGCAAGGGACTCCAAATGGTGGGGCTGGAAGGATGCTTTGTCTGAGGTCGGGATAAAGGTCCGCTTCCTTTGCCCTGACTATGTCAAGGAAAAATATCGAGAAAAGGTTGAGGAAAAAAATCGAAAAAAGAAGGAACAATGATTTCGTCTGAGTTCTTCAAATATCCCTCTACGCCACACCTCGTCCTGCTTGAAGATGTGTTAGTGAGGGACGACAAGGTCATGCCTGACTTTGAGCGTAATGAATTTCTGCAACATGAACTCATAATTGAAGAAAAAGTTGATGGGGCTAATCTTGGCATCTCGTTTGATACCGATGGGAATATCCGCGCGCAAAACAGAGGAGATTACTTGCATGTCCCTGCCTCGGGTCAGTGGAGCAGTCTGAAAGATTGGTTGGTTCCAAGAACAGATGCCTTTTTTGATAACCTCGGCGACCGCTATATCCTGTTTGGTGAATGGTGTTACGCTCGGCACTCCGTCAACTATGATCGACTGCCTGATTGGTTCCTGGGTTTTGATGTTTATGACAAACAAACCGGTAATTTTCTGAGTATCAGTCGGCGCGATGAGTTATTTCAGAAGGTACAGGTCGAAAGTGTTCCCTTTATGGCCCGGGGGCATTTTACTCTTGGCAATATTGAATCGTTACTTGCAGAGTCAAATTTTGGCGACCAGCTAGCAGAAGGTATCTGTATCAGACATGAGAGTGGTGACTGGCTGCTAAAGAGGGCAAAGCTGGTTCGCCCTTCCTTTGTTCAGCAAATGGAGCAACATTGGTCACGAGCAGGTATCAGAAAAAACAGATTGAAGACAGAAGTATATGCACAATATGCTGACATGTAGCCTCATATAATTTCACGATTCGCAAACCGGATTCACCTACAGGAGAAAAAATCATGCGTAAACTACTCTGTGTCCTGTTACTCACAGTAGCCACCTCAGGCTATGCCGAAAATAGCCCGGATCCGTTAGAGGCGGCTGTTTCCGGGGCGCAACGGGAGGCGAAAAATGTTGCCAGGGACGGTTACCGTCATCCGCAGGAAACCTTGTCGTTCTTCGGCATCAGGCCGGACC
>JAPOSW010000082.1 GCA_026709505.1 Gammaproteobacteria bacterium
CATGTGGTGGATAATGGTGATTTGTTGGTGGTGATTGAGTAGAGTTGTGACAATATGTCAATATTGACCTGAAGTGTTACTCTGTCAGAGGGGAAAAATCCTCACTGCTCATGGGTTCGTGGTGTTCCCAACGGCCGCGCACTTCAATCAAGACCCGCTGACTGGAGGGCGCAGGTTGGGGGTTGACCCTGACAACCCGGGCTGAATATTCCGGGGATTCGTTCATGGCCGCAGTCAAATCCCCTACCAGATAACGCGGCGCCCACCCGATCATGTGATAGTCGGTAGTCTGAATCTGTACCGCCAGCCTGGTCGCCGGATTGGTCAGTTCGAGTGTCAGGTACAGCTTTTCATCCGGCTTCAATTCATTGATACGAGTTTGAGCTGCATCACTGACGCGCTGCCAACTGTGCAAAAAGAACCGGCAGGTGAACTGGCCCGCATCATCCTTGCTGATTTTCGGGAAAACCTCGTAAGCGTCTGTTACTCGCCGCCCTCCATTTACCGATAGAATCTGGATAGGATCAGCTTTATCCGGGCAATCAAGATTGTGAAGGTAATCAGAAAAGTCCGGTCTTTTCTGATTCATAACCCGATTCTGAAACAACGGAAATAAATAGGAAGACTGGTAATCTTCCTGTAATGAAGGAAACTCAATCAGCAAAGGAAAACCCGCTTTCTCTTGCGCGCGCGCAGCCCCACCGATATAGCGGAAACGGTAGGAAGAACGTTCAAGGTCGGCATCAAGACGCCCAATTGGAAACCACGCCTTGCTGCGCCCCTTGTCTTGCCAGGCCAGAAATAAGGTTCGTTCATTCATTGGAATATTTTCCGTAAACAGCTCAGATTGTAACACAGCAACGCAATAGCAAATTTCCTTGCTGATATTGACATCCAATTATCAGGAATACGGCAAACGATGTCTTCGAGGGCGCTTTCGCTGACTCTTTTTAGGTTGTTTACAGATATACGGAAAATATCCGGATACGAATTGGTACTTCGTCGTACCAATTCCAACGGACTCAGCCCGTGCCGATCATCATCTGACCAATATATTGCACCTCGGCCTTTTTCGGCATACTCACCAACGCGATTTTCTGATAGCAACATTTTACGCCTCTCATCCAGAAGTTCACGTCCCAGAGAGGAGGCATGATCGAAGGAAGGCGCCATAAATCCTTCCCAGCGCTCACCCGACCACTTCCTTAGCAAGCCCCAATTCTCATGATGTCGGTCTGTATTACCAATTAACGCGTCCAGGATTATATACTCTGCCATACGGCACTTTGCTTCCATAATTGCAGCGCGTTCTAAAAAAACACTTTCCATCACCCTCCAGATATTCTCCAATGTATGTTTCGAATGACGAAATGTGGCATCAGGATCATAATCGTGAATGGACATAGCTAACATCTGGTTGCCATGCATCAGCTCCCAGCTGATACCCGTAAAAGTTTTTGATGCGGAGCCGTGCTGTCCTTCAAACTCTGCTAATTCCACCCTCGCATGTTGAATATTCATTAACCCGGCTATTTCAGCGGCAATCTTTTCCGCCCAATGTTCCCCTGTGCCCGCCTTGGGATATTTGAATAGCCAGTATCCTTCCTCCTGCCCGGGTGGTAGATACCAAAATTTCTTTTTGCTACCCATATCTTCGGGATTCCTTACCCAGTCAAGCAGAACTTCAATTACGTGGTAGCAATCAGGCCTCATGTTGTTATTGCGAGCGTCCTGTTCGGGAAGTCACCCGATTCAACAACTCAGTCTGAACATTTTCCAATATCCCCTCATACCCGAAGTAGTCAAATACCATTTTATCAATTGCCAAATGCTCTTCAGTTTGAATCTCTTGTGCCAAGGGTAGGGGGGAACGCCCTTTCAGTATCGAAAATACAGCTTTAGCTTGTTCAGCAAAGTCAAATTCAAAGTCAACCGGGAGCATTTTCATATCTGTTGCTTCCGCCTTGAGTAAACCACCCCCAAGATTTTTCCTCCCCGTGAGCTCCCGAAATAGCCATACAAAAGACGAATTCAGGTAAACCCAAAGACAGTAATGCAAACCGGACCCCCACAAATCATCCGTAAGATATAATTCAACACCACTATACGAAAATGCTTTGCAGGCGTTGAAGGTACAGTAATATCGGTCGCCAACCCCTCGGGGCATAATAAGCGCAGGTACTTTCCTTCTACGGTTTAGAGTAATGCGGTCACTCCGAATTTTTCCGTTTGCTGCGACAGCAACAAACCGGACATCTTTAAAAATAACGGGTTCTCTGCTATTCGGTTGATCCAGTTCTTGTAGTGGAAAGTTTAGCCCTTGTCCAAATGTGATATTTTTTCTACTGCCTGCTCGTTTTCCTATTTCAGAGAGCATATTCATGAAAAACTGGGGCATGTATGCTGTATGTCCCCACTTCATCGCCTGTCGTGCTGTAATGGTTCTGGTCGACACGGTTTCCATGCGATCATTAACAACTTCGTACGCTATATTGTCTCGTTGCCTCTTATCGAAGATAGCGATAACGGCATTGATTTGTGGGCCACTACTGTCGGAAAAGAATTTTGCTGAGGTATCAACGATTCTCTGGAATGAAAATTTGCCTACAGAGAAATCCTGAAAATTTTTTCCATAATTGGTGCTTAACCAAGCGTTCTGCGTTATGAGGCAACCGTTTCCTGACTCTGATAGTAATTTTGACGCACGAGCGAGAAAATATATCAACAGGTCACTGCCAGGAGGTAAGGTTTCATTCCAGTCCAACTTCACTTGCCTACGGTATGCATCCTTAATTTCACCAGTCAGCAAATTGTTTCTGGCCTCAACGTAAGGCGGGTTCCCAATGACCACATCAAACCCGTCAGCGATACCGAACATATATCCAGCGTCAAACCAATCGGCTTTTGCGTTCTGGTTATAGGGGTCCCACTCGGCGATTTTCCTGGCATCATCTTTCGGGAGGCCGGCTGAATGTAACGCTTCTGACAGTTCTTTGCGCAGTTTTTTGTCCTCGCGTCGGCAATCCAGTTTTTTCTGGCGCGTGATCGCGTGGAAATGTTTTTCTCGGTTGCCAGATAGTTTTGTTTTCAGTGACTCAATTTGATGAAAAATCCAATCATCCTGTCTTGGCTTTTCCTTGGTGGCAATCAGCGTATCCGCTGCCACAAAGCGCGTCTCCAGGTTAGGTAGCGGCTTGATGCCGAAGTTATCGACATCCCGCTTGGGTTCCT
>JAPOSW010000049.1 GCA_026709505.1 Gammaproteobacteria bacterium
TTTTTTCATCACCGGCAGCGGCTGCCAAACGGCTTTCCTGCATTTTCCTGGTGGGCGCATCCAGACGGCCCTTGCCGACTGCCTGCCGGCTGTCGGCAGTTTGAGCCGGCGGCAGCTCAGCATCCTTGTCGGCGGCCGCGGTTTCAGCGCCGGACGTTACAGTTTTTTCTTCAACGATCTTGCCGCTTGCATCTCGATAAACGGGCATGGTGGTGACCCCTTACTTTTCATAAAGTCGATTGACCAGGTTATCAAGGCAATACTGCCCCGATTGGTTCAGAGACATCTCTTCGCGCCCCTGCGCAATATGTAATCCAAACACCAGCAATGCCGACTGAATCAAGGCCAGCAAGGTCGTGTAGAACGCAACCCCTAGGCGCCCGATGACGCCGGCCAGCAACGCCGGGTCCTGCGGGTTATTAACACTTGCAGCATAATCCAAGGCAAACACAATGCCTACAACTGTGCCGATGAACCCCAGAGTTGGAATCAGCCACACCAGATACCGCAGCATATTGTATTTAAGCTCCAGTTCATGCTGAAAAAGTTCCAAGGACGAATTCAACAACGAGTTGGTCTGGTCCACCGACCGGCTTGCCTGAAATTGCAAAATACAGCGCTTGATGAGGCGTTGTAAAAAGAACACCGACTCGCCTTCGTCAGGCAACACGTTCTTGTATAAGGCACCAAGGTCCTGCGCCCGCAACACGGTTTCATCGTCTTCGGGAAGATATTTTCTTGCCGCCTGTGCCAATTCAAGATTTGATTGCTTAAAACGCACCCACAGCTCACCGCAACCGACACTGAACATCAGCCACATCACGTTTTGTACAGTAAAGGGGTAAGGAAAATTCTCCGTATGGCGATCCAGCAGAAAAGCCCCCACCGGTGAGTCGGGCTGTGCAAGCAGGCTACTCATACCCGCAATAAAAATCACCCCCAGGGCCAGACTGATGCTGACTACGATCAGGCGTTGGTTGATTTCTATGGTTGGGTCATTTCCCATATCAGCTAACCCTCATCACAGATGATCTCGCCCGTTTCAATATTCCGGCGCACCGGGCCTGCTGGTAAATCATCGACCGGAGATGGTGTTTGTTCAGCGCTGTTACCCCGAGGGTCTTTCAACATGGAAACCAGCTGTTGTGCGGTTGTCCGGTAGCGACCGAGCAATATATCGTCGGCGGCCCCGATGAATTGTTGCTGCACGGGCGCCCATTCCCCATCACGGGCAATGAAACTGCCACCGCCGCTGCCACAGTCAGTGAGGTAGTACGCATCATTCCCGGTAAGGATCAACTCGGCATGAATACGAGAAACTGAACTATCGCCAATTTGAATATCTGTTGTCGAACTGCGACCGATTCGGTAAAGGGAATAACCGGACACCGCGTTTTTCCTGTTTCTGATTTGTGTCCGTGTGATTATAGACGGATATTCGGGTTATGGAAAAGGCGGGTGGGACGTAATTAGAGCAGGTTTGCTTCGGTCTGACCTGACTCTGGAAAGGGGCTATGTTCGATTTTCCTGTAAGAAGACAGTTTCTCCTCTGTCCATCTGCAATAATGGTTGTAATACTTGCATCCGTATTTTTGTGGTTTCGGTATTGATATCGTCAATTTTGAATTGGTTCCATAACTCCAAAATTCTGGGATGCATGTGATCAGGATGCATAAGCCCACTATAACCAGAAGTGATCTTATTCCAGATTGGTTCAATTTCTTTTCTCACCTTTCTTCCAACGTCTTTTCTCCAACCAGATAAATCAGTGGTCTCGCTTTCACTTCCGTACCAGTGTAAATATTTGGATATTTTCCCCCATGATTTAATTAGCTTTCTAGGCTCCCATCTTAGTATATTTGGAAGTTCATGACTTATACCTACAATTATTTGTGTAAATTCTTGAAGTTTTTCATATTCCGAGGATATTGTTCTTAACATTTTATATAATTTAGTTGGATTAGCTAAGCATTTTTTATAATCTTCTTTTGAAAGATTGGCGCCCGTTGAAATTACAATTTCTTCAAATATTAAGTGCTCGATTCCAAAACGTGCTTCAATGCATGCGTATACCAAAGCAGTAAACCGATCGTTCCTTTCAAAGTAGTCAAGCCAAGACATCGCACGATACAAATGTCCTATAGAATCGAAATATAATTCGTTACTTACTATGTCTTCCAGACTTCTAGACGGATGAGTAGGCGGTAACATTTCTATGTATTCTCAAGCACCTTACTCAGTCGCAATGTAATGTATGGACATCGTTTTTCAAACGGGCCATAAGAATAAAGAAAATAGGCTCGATCAATCAACTGAGTCGCAGGAAAATTGGAAGCTCGTATTGCCTTCAGATTTTCGTAATCCAAAATGAGAGGATCATCACAATATACGACCAAGATGTACAATTCATAAGGGTCTCCATTTGGAATTGCGTGGTCCTTTCTGTCGATGATGCGAGTAATTTTTTCGATTACGCGCGATGGCTTCCAAGCCTCTTGAAAACTTACGCACCCACGTTTTTCAGCCGCTACCGAGGGTCCATCCACGAGTTCGGTGACTTCGACCCCAATCCGTTCACCTTTGTCACTTACTGCCTCACAGTCAGGTGGGTCGTTTGTTTTTCCGCGTGAAATAACCGAATGAAAGGAATCCTCACCCTGCTTTGACAACTCCATGCTGAGCACATGCGCCACATCGGCCTCGTTTACCTGACGGTCTGATGACAAGGAAAAGTAAGGGGCATGCTTACGAATGTTTTCAAGACATGTCTCAAAAAAATCATTGACTTTGTCTGGCGGTTTAGTCATGGCAGTTCTAATCGTAGTTTTATTTTACGATACGCACCGTAGGCTTTGAAGCGTGATCCATAACGACGGGATCCTTCTCCCGCAGTCGGCTTCCAGTTCCAGCGAGGGTTGCGCGCGGCAAACCGGACAACGTAATCATAATCGAGAAAATTCGAAAATCAATTCTGCCACTGTTGTGCAGTGTGCAAACTCACCCTGTTCTTTTACGTACAATCAATCGGAGTTTACGACAGCCGTCTGTAGCCAAAATCCCTGTTTTGCTACTTGGGCTGGCTATTCCGATGTAGCATAGCCTTCGCTGGGCGCCGGGCGGAAAAGGGAAAGAGAGGAAAGTGTAAGGGGAATCCCGGTAGAGAATCATGCGCATATACCCTGTATCACAACTTCGTTCTACTCGTCCTGGGCCAGACGGAAGCC
>JAPOSW010000015.1 GCA_026709505.1 Gammaproteobacteria bacterium
CGTGGCACACCCGCAGAAAGGATCCAGTACCATGTCGCCCTCATTGCTGGAAGCCCTGATAATGCGCTCAAGCAAGGCAAGGGGCTTCTGGGTGGGGTAGCCAGTCCGTTCGTTTCCAGACGCAATGCCAATATCAACCCATAAATTTGACAACGGCTTGCCGTCACTATCTGACAGGTAAACCTTGCGGCGAGGAACACTTCCTCTTTTCGGCCAGTGAATGTGGCCATCACTGTCAAGTTCGTCCAGTCGTTCCCTGGGAAACTTCCAGACATCCGTAATCCCCCGCCACTTATACGAATACCCTCCTCCTTGCAATGTTCTGGCATGCAATGGAGAAGTCGTGTAAACACCCCGATCATCTTCGTAGCTGTATCTTTCTGCTATATCGGCATCAGATAATGGAATGTGCGGTCTTGACCATGTTGCACCGGGGGCAGAATAGAACAACAGGGTGTCCGTAACATTTCCATATTTACGTGCATCATTGTGTGATCCGTATCGTTGCCAGACAACTTCATTTCTAAAGCATTTTTCTCCAAACACGCAATCCATCAATGCCTTCAGGTAATGGCTCATGGTCGGATCGCAATGAAGATAGGTTGATCCGGCCTTCTTCAATACCCTCCGGCATTCGATCAGACGGATGGCCATGTATGCAAGATAGGCAAAGTTGTAGGGGTTGCCGATGCCCTTGATGCCATTCAGGTAGTGATAGAGTTCGGGATGGTCTTCCTTGATGGCCAGCAGCCATTCCGACTTGACGTCTTCCTCCCGGAATATGTCCTTGAATTCCGCCCCTTCTGCGCTTGAACCAATAGGGGCGGTAAACTTCTTGTTCTTGTTGAACGGCGGATCAAGATAGATCAGGTCGATGCATTCCGAGTTGATGCCCCGCAGCACGTCAAGGTTGTCATGGCAGAAGATCGTTCTATTTGGGATGTTGCAGTCAGTCATTGGTTATCCGGCAATTCGTCAAAAAGAAGATCTCCAATGGCCAGCGGGCTAACTTGAGACAGGCTCCAGGTTTTACTATCCCCAGTTCCACTCTGAAGTGCAACACCGGGGTTCGGTGGCGTGTTGCAAACGGCCAGCAGGCGGATGGCAATCACCATGTCAAGCATAACGGAGAACTGTCATGTGCAAAAGCTGCCGCCAGCTGGCCTGCGGTGAACGATGCCAGATCAAGGTCCCGTTGTCCAGCGCCTCGAGCATCTTGATAATGTGTCCCGCCAACACTCCTTGGCCTGTTTCCGGGCCGCTTCCCTCAATCAGTTCAAGTTCCTGATCGTTCATCACTGATGCCCTCTTTTTTCATTCGAGCCAGACGGCTCGAAATCAAGGCCAGATCCTGCCTTGATGTTTTCATCTCCGTTCTTGGCTTTTTCTGGAATGCATGAAGGACCTGTTAACCTCCTGCACATTCCACCCCATGTACTGTAGGCTAGGGATTCGTATGATGACGAATTGAAATTTGCCTTGCTTTCCTGTCCCATTCGCTTCAGCGGTCTGGCAATGTCGGGATTGCCTCGATCAGCCGCAACCATCAAAGCAGCAGTGCCCCGGCTTCTGGCCGTTTCAGGAACGGTATCGAAGGTCTTTTGCACAGCCTTGGTCCAGCCAGTCTGTCGACAAGTTTCGTGAAATCCGCTCCCATTTCCGGGTCTGACAGCTCTCTCGGAGTGACTACGCAAGTGGGGAAGGAAGCGGTTTATAGAATCAGCAATTTGTAATTCACTTGTCAAAGAGCAGGACCATGTTTTGCAGAAAGTCGGCAATCCGTTCAGGGTCAGAGGGCAATTCCGACCATTTGAATTCGCTTGTTTTTCTTGCTTTTTCTCTTTCCTTTCTCGCAACCCATCGGTGGGAAACATGAACTCGAGTGGCGTTTCCATTTAGTTGCTCGAAACGAAGGCGAAATCGGTTCAAGACGGTTTCGCGCTGGGTAAGCGAGGTTGACAATGATCTGGCAAATCGCATGGCGGCGGATTCTGCTTCTACAACATCCTTGGGACTCTGGATCCATTCTGTGTCCATTATCCCGGTATCAAGGCTGTTTTCCACAAGGCCTATACCGCTGCTCTCCCAAAATTTTTCCATAATGGCCCATGCTTCATCCAAAGCGGAGTCAACCTCCACCCATTGCCTGTCGCCTTCATTGATGATTCGTGCTCCTTCAATGGCAGGAAGAACCTTGTAGCTGGACGTGCCAGCGTTTCCATTATCGCTTGGACTGTCTTTCGAAGAACTCAGCAATCTCGGAGGCAAGTCCAACGACTGCGTCGAGACTGGCTGGTAGAGTTGACCTCCAGCCTGGTTGATGACCACGCCTCGGTATTCCCTGGACTGCTTGCTCGTGTCGATCTCTTTGGGGTTCCCCCTGGAGCTTGGTGCACGATCTTGCGTGGGTGTGCTGCTGCAAGATGCCAGTATCAGGACACTTAATATACACAGTGTGAATCTTGTGAGTGGGGAGACTGTTTTCATTGCAGGATAGGATCTATCGATGCTTGAAGATGAACAAATTGGATTTGACCTTGACCATGGAATTCTTTGCTCTTTATCAACTTGAAGTTGAAGGGTGCCAGGGATTTGCTGGTTAATTCTAACCTGATTTTAGGCGTTGCGGTGATCGGCTTGTCGGATTCGAATTGATGGAGCGTTAGCGAGAGTGGCGTGAATGGGGTTTGAGCCCTTTCATGAAGACACTGCCGTCATTATACCCGGCGAACATCGGAATGAGATGGTTCAGAGTCGGGACTATTTAAGCGCCGGCCAGCACTTGCGTAGGATTCACTCTTGCAGGAACGGGAGCCACATGGATTTTCAGGGCAGACAATCCTGGCACCGGCTTCGAAATAATCGTTAACCGCCTCCCGAAAGGCATGTCTGAGTCCCTCAACGGCATCAGAATGAATGCCAACAATATCGTTCTCAAGTTTCGGAGTTCGTTTTCGTCGGAAAACAGTCATTCAGCTACTGGCAGGCATGGGAACAGAGACCTTATATCGGGCATCAGCACAGGCTTTCAGCATTCATGTCATTAAATCCGCCAAGGGAGGCGTCGAAAATGAACTGCAAATTCAGCCCCGGTCCCCTGACAGGCCGATGCTCGGCAACCGGATGCCGCTCGTGCCTCGGGCGACCGACGAGCACATGGAGGAATTCCTGACCCGCACACTGCCGCTCGACCCCCGGACCATTTGCTGGGAACATCAGGCTACAGGAGGACCGGCACCGTGAAATCATGCAATCTGAACTCCGAAACCTGAGTATCGTTAATTCTGGCAATGGTGTCCAAGAACAGCTGATCAGCGTCATCACAATCGATGCGGGCACCGTTGAATTTCATGACATTCTTCATGGCGTCATTCCGATCATCAATGACCCAGTGGCGTTTTGCCTCTCTGGAATGCCATGATCCTGGCCCCTTTCTCAGAGCATACCTTGGTTTCCCTGCCCTCTGTCAAATTTGTCCCGGCAGCGAGCAGCAGATTAACAGTTATTGACAAGCCCACGAAGTCAGTATCAAGGCCTCGGAGTAATCAAAGGCTTCAGTGATATAATTTACCAATAGCCAAGTATTGAACATCAATGCAATTGCGGTTGCCGCAGAGGGGAAAAACTGTGCTTTGGATCTGGATGAAATTCTTCAATTTGGTCAATATGCGAGAGCCAGAAACGGTGAATTGTCAAAACACTTCCTGATGGATGGCTTGCATGCAGTCGTTCCAATGGAAACAAGCGGTCCTCCAGATGCATATCGGATTGCCATACCCTCTGTTGGCGATGTCCAGGGGCTGTTGCTGAGAACAGAGCCTTCGTCGGATAATCAATAAGGCAGGATTGACACTTTGCACACAATAGCAACATTGAATGCCATGAAAGTGAAAGGCGAAAAGGTCGTCTGTGTCACTGCATACGACTACTCGAGCGCCCATGCTGCGAGCGAGGCCGGAGTCGAATTGATACTGGTTGGCGATTCCCTGGGCATGGTCATCCACGGCCATGACAGCAGTCTGCCAGTTACCATTGCCGATATGGCCTATCACGTGCGATGCGTCAAGTCAGGCAATCAGAAATCCTTCCTGCTGGCTGACCTGCCATTTATGAGCTATTACAGCGAATCCAAAAGCCTGGAGAATGCCGCGATCCTCATGCGGGAAGGGGCGCAAGCCGTAAAACTCGAAGGCGGAGCCTGGCTCGCGGGATCCACCCGGTTGTTGACCGAAAGAGGAATACCCGTCTGCGCACACATGGGTCTGACCCCGCAGTCCGTGAATCATCTGGGCGGATACAGAGTACAGGGTCGAGATCCTGCAAAACGCCAGGCGATTATCGATGAAGCACGCGTGCTGCAGGATGCCGGGGCATCAATGATCCTGATTGAATGTGTTCCTGAATCGCTCGGCAAGGAATTAACGCAAGCGCTCGACGTGCCCGTAATCGGTATCGGGGCAGGGGCATCTACCGATGGGCAGATTCTTGTATGGCATGACTTGCTGGGTTTTTATCCAGGCAAGAAAGCAAAGTTCGTGAAGAACTTCCTTGTTGGAAACCCGGGAGGCATTCAGGGTGCGCTTGCTGAATATGTCCGACAAGTCAAGTCGGGCGAATTCCCGGACCGGGAACACAGCTATGCCTGATGCCAGAACGGAATGCTCCCGTTTTTCCAGTCCAGCACAATTCCGGAGAATTTTGAAGTAATGGCTGATCTTAAACGGGACGGGCTCTTCCAGATGGCTCCGGTGACCCTGCTGAAAGCAAAGTTGCCGGAGCACAAAAAAATAAACGTGCAGCTTCTCGGGCTGTTTCATCAGTATCGTGATCAGCACCCGCAAAAGAAAATTGGCAGCTATATCAGCCCCGACAATTTCGCGAATGACCTCGATCATCCGGCGCTGAATGCCCTGAGGGAATTCATTGCCAAAAATGTCTTCAAAATCGCCCGACACCTCAATCAGGATGTATGGAAACGCTTCGGGGTTAAAGATGTTCGCATCGACTTGACCGGACTCTGGTTTCAGATATGCAACGAATCCGTCTTCCATGAAACCCATGTGCATGGCAACTGTTCATGGTCAGGGGTTTACTATGTGCAATCGGGAAATGCCAGTCGCAATGATAAAGACCGACTCGAAAACGGCATGTTGAACGGCATAACCCGCTTCTACGGCCCCGACCTCGAACACAGTGCAGGCGGCCACGGGGATTGGGGCAACGTGTACCTTCACGATTATCAGACCACCATTTATCCGAGCGACGGAACCCTGGTGGTGTTTCCATCACACCTCAAGCATATGGCCTTTCCATACCGCGGCGAGACAGACCGGGTAATTGTCTCATTTCACGCCCAGGTCAATGGCACCAAGGGTATCGAATATAAATATGGATTTGACTGATTGACCGACCGGATTACGACGCTGGCTTGTCAAGCAGGGCCCGGGGCATTTGACTGTCCAGTTAGCCGCCTTTCCGCAACACTGTTGCGGGTCAATCCCGATCGATTTCTCAGGACGTCTTGCCCTGCCCATTCTCGAACAGCGCTACAAGTGCTTCCAGGAATTCTGCAATCTTTTCTGGATCAGATTCAAGTTCTACCCATTCGAAATCGCTGACCTGTTTTCCGCGACTGATCTCCTTGCGCTCAACAGAACGATGAGACACGTAAACCGCTGTTTTATCCTCGCCCATTCTCGCAAAACGCAGCCGATAGCGATGCATCGCCTCGCCACTGCGGGTTAATGCACCCAGCACTGTCCTGACCAGTCTCAGGGCTTCCGGCACGTCTTCATCAATCACCCGGGCACTTCTCACCCATTCGGTTTCCATCAGTCCAGCCTCTGGATTGTGATTCACGAGATCAATGCCGCTGATCGCCCAGTATTCAACAATGGCCTCCCAGACCAGTTGCACGTCAGAGTCGACTTCAAGCCACAGTCTGTCCCCTTCACTCACGATTCGCGCATCCTTGATCGGAGGCAATACCCTGAAAGTCTCTGGGTTATAACTTGTGACCTCCTGTTTAACCGAGCTGCTGGATGTATTCAGAATATCCTCTGGCAGGACCAGCGGTTTGACAGGAGTCGGCTTATAGAGTTCACCGCGTGGTCTGGACGATCGAATGTTATTGAACAGGGAACCACTGGATGAATTGCTGTCGGGGTCTATTTTTTTGGGGTCTGTGCGTTGGTTCTCCCTGTTCTTTTCGGCACTGCCGCAGGAAGCGAGTGCCAGTGAAACAAGAATACAAACGAGTATCGGTGTGACTTTTGATTGCATGTTGGCGTAAAGAGACTGGTCTTGAGTTGAAATCGTTTGCCGCTGATGGATAAATTGGCTGAACGAACAGCAGTGGCTGGTTCATGACGTAGTACGTTCCAGATGGATTTATTGTACTTCCACTTGGCCCGCCAATGGAAGATTTTGGCCAGCATTCATTCCGGCTGTCCGGTCTCGGCTGGGAACCGTTCATCGACATCTTGCTGTAGATGCCCCAATCTCACATTCAGTCGCTCAATTATATCCGGTCAATTCCATGTATCCCCGACCGGTTACTTTCTCTCCACCGGATCGTCCATGTACCTGTACTGCACCTTCATAATATCGGAAAAGCAAATTCATTTCCTGGTTGGGCATTAGGCTGTCGACCTCGAGGGCAATCCTCTCATGTTCAGATTGCAAGCCCAGCTTCCACCCAACCGGATACTCGACTCCTGTTTCCGGGCTGGTCCAGTTTCGAGTCGGCCTCATCTCGATCACATCAAGCGGTATCTTGCTCTGCTTCGGACCAATCAAGACGGCATGGCGATAAGCATTCCCTTGCTCCTGCCGGATCCGGAATGCCATGATCTTTTTGCCGTTATCAAGATGCAGTGCAAACCAGTCCCATCCGATCTGACCCGCCTGAAGAAGTGCACTTGACCACTCACGATCCATCCAGGTTGTGCCAAGGACCTCGAACCTCTCCCCATCAATCCGGATTTGACCGAAAGTCTCCATGTCTGGATAGGAATAGTAATGAGATGCAGATTTGCCGGAATGGCTCTTGCGGCTGTAGCCGTTCTCGCCCTGCAGGACTGGCGCCGTTTCGCTCTTGACAGACAGGTCAATCGAAAAGCCGTCACCGTGAGCGCTCAAGTCAAGCGCCAGCCGATCCGGCTCGAACGGTTCAGACTCTGTCGCATGCCAATTGTGCAGCCACACACGGAACGGCTGAATCTTCGCACCGGCGAGACCCAGCGACTGGCGCGACATATCCTGCTCAAAGAAAAACCTTTCGGATTCAATATCGCTGACCGCCAGATGCGCCATCCATGTCTGATCGTTGTTCCATGCATTCTGGATCTCGGAGCGAGAAGCATTGGCAAACCGGAAAAACGTCAACTGATAACCAAATTCACGACCCTCTTTAGATTTCAGGTTGCCCGTAAAGTACCACCACTCATGGCGGAAGCTCTCATGGGCGCCGTGATCCTCGGGAAACAGAATGGTCCTATCGGGACTTGCATGGTCATAATCCTGACTGCCAGCGGAATCCGATAGCACATCAGAGAGAAACCGGGCGGGCGCTGTTTCGGCATCCTGACTGTCCATGCGGTTTGCCAGCATGAAACCGATTGCCAACAGGCCAATCACCCCCAAAATGACTCTACTCATCGCGCAACCCTGCCGTGATCGGCGTTCGCCACATGCGCATGGCTGGGTAAATTCCTGCCGCTGCAGCGGACAAGGTTGAGACGCCAACAGCGGCCAGTATCAGCATTGGGTCAATATGGGTCATCATGGTCCAGCCGAACGATCGGACATTGATCACTTCAATCAGGGAGAGGCACAGCGTCAGTCCGACCGGAACTGCAATCAGTCCTGCCAGAAAACCCGTGGTTGAAGTCTCGGAAATAATCTGCAGGGCGAGTTGAGTTCGACTGAATCCGACAGCCTTGAGCTTTGCATTCAGCGCGGCACGTTCAAGTTGCAGCGCAACCAGTGAGAAGATCATGCCGGCTATGGCAACCAGCACGGTCAGCCAGCGAAGGATGTCGGTGACTTCAAACGTCTGGTCAAAGACATTGAGAATCTGTTCGCGGAGCTCTCGATTGGACCGTATCAGAAGCTGTTCTGGTGCAGATTCAAGATTGCTGATCGCTTGCCTGATATCCGAGGAGATGGCTCCGGGCTGCAGAATCAAGCTGGCTGTCGTCGGACCCGGATTCGGGAAGTATTGATCAAAGTTGTCCCAGGATAGGGTTGCCAGGCCATGTTCGCTGGAATAGTCCAGATAAATGCCGATCACTTCGAAAGAAGTCTCGCCCTGCGCAGTCGGCAATCGAATATCGTCCCCAACCGACAGGTCATGTCGGTTTGCAAAAGATTCCGTGATGAGGACGGTTCGAGGCTGATTGAACCGGTCCCAGAGATCTGCCTGCGGTGGCGACTGGATCATGAAGCCACGAAATGAAGAAGGGCCGATATCCATCGCCAGCAGGTCGTGCAAGCCCAACTCGGATTGGATGGATATTCGTGTACTGTATCCAGTGCCTTGGATGCCATCCACAGTCTCCATCTCGGCACGGAAGAGTCCGGAAAAATGCGGCTCGCCCGGCACCGTGCTCACCACGTACAAATCCGAGCGCATGTAGTGGGTGATCCAGTTTTCCACCGAGTATCGAAAGCTGTCGATCATCAATGCCACGCCGAGGGAAGCACTGACCGCCAAACACAGTGCAATGACCGAAATGCCGGTTCGACTGAGATGCGAGCGAATATTGATGACTGCGGTTTTCGCAACCAGCCCCAGTGTGCGGCCAGCCAGCGGTCCAAGAGCCCGGCAGATATGGTCAATCAGCCAAGGCGTGCTTGCCACGGGTCCCAGTACCAGCAGGAACAATCCGGCAAAAGCGATAGCGAGAGACTGCCCGGAAAACATCAAAATCAGGGTGCCCAGCCCGAAGCAGCAGGTTGCGGCTGGAAGCATCTTGCGTGAGAGCGTGAGGGCCCTGCCCTCTTCAAATGTACGCTTGGCGAGGGCTTGTACGGTGACTTGCCCCGCTTCCCGAATCGGAACTGCCCCGGCAACTGCCGTGCCCAGAAATCCCATTGCAGCGGATTTCAGGATTGTTTGAATGGGCAGCGCGAGGGTGCCATGTGCCAGTTCAAAGTACAGAATATTGATGGTATCAGTCACCAATCCCAGCATCAGTGTAGACAAAAGATATCCCAAGCCAATGCCCGTTGAAACGCCAGCCAGGGCGATGATAGAGAGTTCTGCGGCCAGTACGCGGGCAATTTCAAAATGGGTGTAGCCAATGGTTCTTAACTGGGACAACAGCTCGCGCCTGCGGGCTATCTGAAATACGGTCGAACTGTAAATCAGAAACATTGCAACCAGCAGTGTCAAATATCCAAGTGCGGTCAAATTGGTCCGAAACGCACGGGTCATGTCCTTTTGGGCGGTATGCCGGGTTTGCAAATCAATCAGCCGCACCGAGCCAGGCAGAAGCATCTGGATGTCACGCGAGTCGGCTTCGGAATCAAGCCTGAGATCAATCCGGGTGAGCAGGCCGGCTCTGTTCAGAAATGCTTGAGCCCACATGATATCGGTCACCAGAAAGCCTTCGGCCTGCATGGCTGATGGGCCGGCTTGGTCGAAAATCCTGCCCGCTACCGTAAACTGCTGCTGCCGGTTTCCATAGCGAAGGGTAAGGGTTGAACCCATTGGCCACATTTCCGTATTCGGCACGTGAATCGGCCATGCTGTCTCGATTTGCTCCGTGTATTCGCCGCCTAGCAGAGCAGATTCCCGAATCCGGTAATCGCTGAGTGGGTCGATGCCCAGCAGCTGCCAGGTCCGATCGTTCCGGTTAACCTGCACATCAGCCTGGATGATCGGTGCAGCATTTGGGAATCCTCCGTCCAGTTTGATTGCGGCATAGATACTCTCATCCAGTCCTGCAGCATCGCCTACGACCTGATGTGTAGCCAGTCCCGAACTCAGTCGGCTGGCCCGCTCGAATTCATTGAGTGCGGAGTAGCTCGTGATATCGACTCCTACAATCGCGGCTACCCCAGTCGCGACACTCAACAGGGTCAGGAAAAACGGCCCTGGAGATTTTTTCTGCTCCCGCAAAAAAACTTTCAGCAACGTGCCGGTTGCCGACCCCGGCCTTTCAGGCTTGCGAGGCTTCGTGGAGCTTGCCATTTTTGATTGTGCAATGCCGGTCGGCGTATTCGGAGGCGCTTTGGGAATGCGTAGCCATGATCACACAAGTGCCATCATTCGAGATCTGGCGTATCAAGTCAAGCACTGCGCGGCTCTGGCAGTCATCCAGATTTCCGGTTGGTTCATCGGCCAGAATTAGCAAGGGCTTATGGATGGTGGCGCGAATCACGGCGACTCGCTGCTGTTCACCTCCCGAGAGCAAGTCGGGATAGGCATGGGCCTGATGTTCGAGGCCAAAGCGTTCGAGCAGCGCTAGAATCGTTGAGTCATCTGACCTGATCGAGCAAAGTTCGAGCGGCAATCTGAGATTTTCAATCACATTCAGAGTTGGTATCAGATTGAAAAACTGGAAGACCAGGCCTATGTGCTTTCTTCGAAACAGGGTTCTCCCGGTTTCGTTCAGGGAAGTCAAGTCCATGCCATTGACTGCGATATGCCCGTGGTCGGGAACATCAATGCCTCCCAGCAAATGCAGAAATGTAGACTTTCCCGAACCGCTGGGCCCGGTTATGGCAACCAGATCACCGGCATTTGCCGTGAAATCGATATTGTTCAGCACGGTGCGAGTGAATCTCGCATCATCAAATGCCCGTGAGACGCCAGTCATCATGGCCACTGAGGGATACTTTGACTGTGATCGGTTCATGTTGGATCAATGAACATTATGCTGTTTCTGCCTGCTTGCCAATTTTGCAATCTTTATAACAGAGTTTGTAAAACAAGCAAACCGGTAAGTCTTTTCGCAAGTCATTGGGGTGGCTTTGCCTCGCCGCCCTTGTCCAGCCTTGAGGATATTCTCGAGTGAGCCCCCGGTCCATGCCGCCTTGCCGGCTCATCAAGAGCTGGAGGTGAACCGCCGTGTCCGAAGCCCTGCGACATTCTCCTTCAGACCGAGAGGGACTCGGCCCATACAGGGAAGCTGGCATTACCGGATTCCGAGACAAGCCGAGGGTACGTCAGACCGGATGGAGATATTCCACGAGAAGATGCATACCGATGCAGATTCCCGCAGTCCCTGCTCCGCCAGACTGCCTTGTCATGCTAAAAAAGCCTCATCGCAAATGCTACAGGAAAGCGATGCAGGGACGGGGATATTCATGAGTCATGAAGAAATTGACCGATGATAGGCTTTCTCTCCAGGCAGTTTCATGAAAAACCTCATTGGACCGCTTTCCAGAGGTGCCTTGACTATGGCTAGTTGCCCGGTCTCGAACCTTCGAGCGGGAGAAAATCAGCAGCACAACTGAGTTCTGAGATTTCCAGTATTCCGGTTAATTGTCAGGGCTGCATGCATGGCTGAGCATGAGCATCAAGCAGTTTTATGCCAATTGTATCCATGGAATTCGGCATATTTCATTTGATACTCATGGTAATCTTTGCCACAATACCCTACGCTCTATAAAAAATGCAACCTGATAGCGATCAGGGATTTACACACCAAACAGGAGATAACATAAATGCTAAGATCTTTAAACATCAACCCTGATAAATGCACAGGGTGTCTGCAGTGCGAAATGGCCTGCTCCTTCGAGAATGAAGGGGTATTCAACCCCGCAAAGTCCCGAATTAAGATATTCACATTTCACGAGGAGGGCCGCTTTGTGCCTTACACGTGCACTCAATGCGATGAAGCATGGTGCCTGCATGCCTGCCCGGTTGAAGCGATCAAGATGAACAGGGAAACCGGGGCCATGGAAGTGCTCGACTCTGTCTGTGTTGGCTGCAAGGTGTGTACTATCGCCTGTCCGTTCGGAACCGTCAATTACAACCAGACCACAGGCAAAGTCATCAAGTGCGACTTGTGCGGCGGTGACCCCCAATGTGCGGCAGCCTGTCCGACTGAGGCAATTACCTATGTCGATGCGGATGCTACAGGTCTCGAAAAAATGCGGGCCTGGGCCTCGAAAACCGATAACCAAGCCCACGCTAACTGAAGGAGGATTATCATGAGCTGGACAAGAAAAATTCTGAGAGTCAACCTTGCCGAAGGGTCAGTCAGCGAAGAGCCCCTCAACATGGAGTGGGCCGATCAGTACATTGGCCAACGCGGACTTGCAACCCGCTACTTTGTTGAAGAGACCAACCCCAAATGTGATCCGCTGGGATCGGACAATAAGCTGATTTTTGCTACTGGTCCCTTGACTGGAACCATGGCTTCGACTGGCGGTCGCTACTCGGTGATCACCAAGAGCCCGCTGACCGGCGCCATTGCCTGCTCGAATTCAGGCGGGTTCATCGGTGCCGAACTCAAGTCGGCAGGCTGGGACATGGTGATTTGCGAGGGCCGCTCGCCAAGCCCGGTGATGCTGCATATCGTCGACGACAGGGCTGAACTGCTCCCGGCAGACGATATATGGGGAAAGTCAGTCTGGGATGCCGACAAGATTATCCATCAGAAGTTGAATGACCCGCAAATTCGGATTGCCGCAATTGGACGCTCTGCTGAAGCAGGGTGCCTGTATGCTGCGGTCATCAATGACCTGCACCGGGCTGCCGGCCGTTCCGGAGTCGGCACGGTAATGGCATCCAAAAACCTGAAAGCGATGGCGGTGCGCGGCACCTTGGGCGTGGGCAATGTCAGGGATCCCAAACAATTCATGCAAGTGACTGCCGAGCAAAAGCAGGTACTGGCAGAAAATGCAGTTACCGGACAGGGCCTGCCGGCCATGGGAACCCAGGTTCTGATGAACGTAATCAACGAGATCGGGGCATTGCCCACCAACAACATGCGCGAAGTGCAGTTCGAGGATGCCAACAAGATCAGTGCTGAAGCCATGGCAGAACCGCGTGAGAGCGACGGCAAGCCAAACCTCACCACAAATGCGGCATGTTTTGGCTGCACCATTGCTTGCGGGCGAATTTCCACGATTGACCAGGCACACTTCACGGTCGAGAACAAGCCCGAATACTGGGGCAATTCCGGCGGGCTGGAATATGAGGCAGCCTGGGCACTTGGCGCAGATACTGGGGTCGGTGACCTGGATGCCCTGACCTATGCCAACTTCGTATGCAACGAAGACGGCTTTGATCCGATTTCCTTTGGCGCCACGGTGGCAGCCGCCATGGAACTGTTTGAGGAAGGCGTGATCTCGACCGAACAAACCGATGGCATGGAGCTTCGCTTTGGCTCCGCAGAGGCGCTGGCCTGGTGTGCCGAGAAGGTTGCAACCGGCGAGGGCTTTGGCACAGACCTGGGCCTCGGCTCGAAACGTCTCTGTGAAAAGTACGGCCGTCCTGAATTGTCCATGACCGTCAAAGGACAGGAATTCCCGGCCTATGACCCGCGCGGCGTACAAGGCATGGGCCTGACGTATGCAACTTCCAACCGCGGTGCCTGCCACTTGAGAAGCTACACCGTGGCTTCGGAAGTGCTCGGCATCCCTGAGAAGACCGATCCTCTGTCAGTCGATGGCAAGGCCGGTCTGGTCAAGGCATTTCAGGATGCAACTGCAGCAGTCGATTCAACCGGTCTTTGCGTGTTCACAACGTTCGCCTGGTCACTGGACAATATTGCTCCGCAAGTGGATGCGGCCTGTGAAGGCGGCTGGACTGCCGAGAAATTGCTGGAAGCGGGAGAGCGTATCTGGAATCTCGAACGCGATTACAACATGCGTGCAGGGCTGACCGGAGCCGATGACAATCTGCCCAAGCGGCTGCTCAAGGATGCAGCCAAGACCGGTCCGGCAGAAGGCAAGGTGGCCGGTCTTGACAAGATGCTGCCGGAGTACTATCAGCTTAGAGGCTGGACAGCAGATGGCCAGCTGACGGACGAAACCCGAAGCAAATTCGGACTGCCGGCATGACCTATGTCATCGTGGGCGCAGGCCCGGCGGGAGTCGTAGCGGCGGAAACCATCTGCAAACTGGATCCTGACGGTCAAGTGGTGATGGTAGGCGATGAGCCGGACCCGCCTTACTCCCGCATGGCCATTCCCTACCTGCTCATCAATAACATTGATGAGCAGGGAACGTACCTGAGGAAGGATGCCGAACATTTCGGCAAGGCCATCAGGCACGTGCACGGGTTCGCCAGTTCGGTTGATGCTGAAGCAAAAACCCTGCATCTTGCCGATGGCCGGAAAATAGACTACGAGGCGCTGCTGGTTGCGACCGGCTCCAAGCCGATTCTTCCGCCCGTACCGGGTATCGATGGTGAACGGGTCACCACCTGCTGGACTCTGGAAGATGCCCGGAAAATCACCGCAACCCTGAAGCCCGGTGCATCGGTGGTGTTGATTGGCGCAGGATTTATCGGCTGCATCATCCTTGAGGCACTGGTCTCGTCCGGCGCAAACCTGGCCGTGGTGGAGATGGGAGACAGAATGGTTCCGCGAATGCTCAATGAAACCAGCGGCGAGCTGCTCAAGAAATGGTGTCAGGAAAAAGGCGTCAACGTGATGACCAGCGCTCAGGTCGAGTCCATTGAGCATCATCCGGACAAGGCAGTTGTCAAAATCAGTGGTGACCGGCATGTTGACGCAGAACTGGTAATCTCTGCCGCCGGGGTTCGCGCCAATGCTGATTTTCTGGAAGGAGCGGCAGTTGAACTGAAAAACGGAGCAGTAGCGGTAGATCGACACATGTGCTCATCGGTGCCGGGTATCTATGCCGCCGGCGATGCCGCCTGCGGCCTGGATTTCTCGACCGGCGACTACTCGGTACAGGCGGTTCAGCCGACGGCTGTGGAGCATGGCCGGATTGCGGCAGCCAACATGGTCAAGCATGGATCGGTGCTGCATCAGGGCTGCATCAACATGAATGTGCTGGATACCATTGGACTGATTTCGGTCTCATACGGGCAGTGGCAAGGGGTTGAAGGCGGAGACCGGACATCGCTTCTGGATCGCGATCGGTTTCGCTATATCAATCTCCAGTTTGATGAAGATACGCTGATCGGCGCCAATACTCTGGGTGTCACACAGCATATCGGAATATTGCGCGGGTTGATTCAGGGGCAGTTCAAGCTGGGAAAATGGAAGCAGCGGCTAATGCAGAACCCGATGCTGATCATGGAAGCTTATCTCGCTGCAACACAGGGAGCCTGAACACCGGGTATTGGACCTTTCGGATGCCGCACCATGACTGTAACATTCAAGCTGTTTGCCTCCTTGGCAGCGTATTTGCCCGATGATGCCAGGGACAATGCGATTGAGGTTGAGATAGGCAGGGACACCACGCCAAACCAGCTCATTGAGCGTTTTCGCCTGCCAGAGCGGGAAGTGCACCTGGTCCTGAAAAACGGGGTGTTTCTGCAGCCATCCGACAGAAATGCTCCGCTGAAGCATCAGGATGTGCTGGCGATCTGGCCGCCGGTGGCGGGAGGATGAGGAACAATGTCTACCGGCAATATCATGCCGAGATGGGGTATTCTAGAGGCGAGTTGCTGCGCGAGATCCCCAACGCAGTCGCACCCTATCCAGTCGCCATGCAGGAGGATGGGTGCGCGGCCATGCGTCTTGACGGTCGCTGTGCAATGCTCAGGATCAGCAATGACCGGAGTCGTGCTCTCGGCTCGCTGGTTTTGCCGGTCATCGATGTAGCGATTCATTTTGAGAATTTTACCGAACAACAGTACCAGGAGTTTGTTGACAGGTTTAGAATTCGTCTGCAACGAGGAGGTGGCTAAAAATGAAAATCACGGTCAAGTTATTCTCGAGCCTGATGGAGTTTCTGCCACCAGGCACTTCGGGCAACACCATCGAATTGATTGAAAATTCACCGCCGACCCCCACAGATATTATTGAGCGGCTGAAAGTCCCGAAAGCAGACGTGAAAACCATGATGCTGAATGGTACTTTTCTGCCTGAACAGGAGCGCAACAAGGCATTGCAGGATGGCGACGTCCTGTCGGTATGGCCGGCTATTCAAGGAGGCTGAATCCTGCCTTTTGCGCGATTTCCGACAGCCATGATCAAAGACTTGAACGAAGTGTCCCGACCTGCAGTAGCGGACCGGTTTGATCGGCCGCTGAAAGATCTGCGCATATCGGTTACCGACCGATGCAATTTCCGCTGCGGATATTGCATGCCGAAAGACGTGTTTGGGAAGAACTATTCATTTTTGAGTTCCAGCCAGCTTCTCAAATACGCAGATATTGTGCGTCTGGTCAGGGTCTTTGCCAGGCTGGGGGTTCGCAAGATCAGGCTGACTGGCGGGGAGCCCTTGCTGCGCAAGGATCTTGAGGACCTGATCAGGAACATTGCAGGCGTACAAGGCATTGTCGATATTGCCTTGACCACTAATGCATCCTTGCTGAGTCCTCAGCGCGCCGTTTCGCTTCATGAGGCGGGCGTTCATCGTCTCAATATCAGTCTTGATGCATTGACCCCGGAAATCTACGAGAAGATCAATCAGGTTCCGGTTCCTCTTGAGGATATTCTGGACGGCATCGAAAACGCCCTGGAGGTTCCGTATCAGGCTGTCAAGATAAATATGGTGGTGCAAAAGGGTGTTAACGAGTGTGATATCCTGCCGATGTGCGAGCGCTTCCGGGGTACGGGAGCCATCCTGCGATTTATCGAATTCATGGATGTCGGCAATCACAACCGATGGAATCTGGACAAGGTGTTTACCGCCAGGGAGATGGTTGATGTCATTCATCCTGTCTATCCGATTGAACCGATCAAGGCCAATTACCGGGGTGAGGTTTCCAAGCGCTGGAAGTATCTGGATGGTCAGGGTGAGGTCGGAATCATCTCATCCATTACCAAGCCGTTTTGTGGCGACTGTGCACGAGCTCGATTGTCTGCTAAAGGCGAGGTGTACACCTGTCTTTTTGCTTCAGCCGGATATGATTTAAGACCCTTGCTGGATAGCCAGCTGGACGACGCGGAGATTCTCGGGAAACTTCATCACTTGTGGCAGGGCCGCAAGGACCGATACTCGATGGACCGTCTGTCACATGGTGATTCGGAAACCCGTGGTCGCACCAGCCAGAAGGTCGAGATGTCCTATATTGGCGGATAAGCCGAGCGGGGTTGGCTGGTATATAATCTTGGGTCGATGTATATCGGTGGGTTCAACAAGGTCGAAGCCAGTGGATCGCATGTGCCGCTGGTCCGGTCGTTGGAAACAATTCTCGAATGCATGACGGTGCAGTTTTGAAAATCAACAAGACATCCTACTCTAAACAGGAATTGCTGGAATGTGCACATGGCCGGATGTTTGGACGCGGTAATGCTCAATTGCCGCTTCCCAACATGCTGATGTTCGATCGCATCACTCATATTGGTGAAGATGGCGGCGAGTACGGTAAGGGGCTGGTCACGGCTGAACTGGACATTGATCCGGGGCTGTGGTTCTTTCAATGCCATTTTGAAGGCGATCCGGTGATGCCCGGATGTCTGGGTCTGGACGCTTTATGGCAATTGATCGGGTTTTCCCTGGGCTGGCGCGGTGGTCAGGGGCAAGGCCGTGCTCTGGGCTCCGGAGAGATCAAGTTTATTGGCCAGATTACCCCGCAAAACCGCATGGTCTCGTATCGGATCGATTTCAAGAGGGTCATCATGCGCAAGCTGGTAATGGGCATAGCGGATGGAATGGTGAGCGTTGACGACCAAACGGTCTATCGGTGCAAGGATCTCAGGGTTGGCCTGTTCCAGGATGTGGCCAATGGATATGAGACGAGCGTTTCGACTGAGGCTGATGATTTATCCTGATCAAGTTCCTGCATCCAGTGTTTGAGTACAACGTCTCTCATGGTTCCAGTTCGCGTCCCGGAATCGGTCTTGCAAGTCCTTCGCTGGTTTTGCTTCAACTCATAATAATTGCCATCAAGCCATGAGACGGGTTGTGATCACGGGCATGGGAATTGTCTGCAGTTTGGGCAACAACTGCAGGGAAGTCAGGGAATCACTGCACAATGGGCAAAGCGGGATTGTCAAGGCAGATGAATATGCTGAGCTCGGCATGCGAAGCCAGGTACACGGTGCGATCAACATTGATGCAGGCAGCAGAATTGAAAGGAGGATCTACCGCTTCATGGGCGATGCCGCAGCCTACAGCTATATCGCCATGCAAGAAGCCATCGACCAATCCGGATTGGAGAATGAACAGGTTAGCAATGAACGTACTGGATTATTGCTGGGAACGGGTGGCGCATCACCGGAAAACATTGTCAAGAGTGCCGATATCCTGAAGGACAGGGGAGTCAGAAGGATTGGGCCCTACATGGTGACCAAGACCATGTCCAGTACAATTCCGGCATGTGTCGGCACGGCTTTCAAGATCAAGGGCATTTCGTATTCGATCAGTTCTGCCTGTTCAACCAGCGCACATTGCATCGGACATGGTGCAGAACTGATTCAGATGGGCAAACAGGACGTGGTTTTTGCCGGTGGGGGAGATGAACTGCACTGGTCCCTTTCGGTACTGTTTGACGCCATGGGAGCATTGTCATCATCCTATAACGATACGCCGGAACGTGCTTCGAGACCTTATGATCGTGACCGAGATGGCTTTGTGATTTCAGGCGGAGCGGGAGTGGTTGTACTGGAGGATTTGGAATATGCACGGGCTCGAGGCGCCGGGATTATTGCAGAATTGGTCGGTTATGGAGCGACTTCGGATGGATACGACATGGTTCAGCCATCAGGAGAAGGAGCTGTGCGATGCATGAAGCAGGCCATTGCAGGCATTGAAGGGCCAATTCAGTATATCAATGCCCACGGCACCAGTACGCCGGTGGGCGATGTGCGAGAACTCGAGGCGATAAGAGAAGTGTTTCCTGAAGACTGCCCACGAATCAGCGCAACAAAATCTTTGAGTGGTCATGCATTGGGCGCGGCGGGCGTTAATGAATCGATTTACACCATCATGATGATGGAATCCGGTTTCATCTGCGGCTCGGCAAACATCGAAAATATCGATGAAGCAGCTGAGGATTTTCCGATTGTGGCTTCGAGAACGGATTGCCCGGACTTCGATCTTGCGATGAGCAACAGTTTCGGCTTTGGGGGAACCAACTGTTCCCTGGTGTTTCGCAAGTGGCGGGAAGGCTAAGCTGAAATTCTGTGCATGATGTGGCTCCTTGAGGCAGACGTGCAACAATATTCTTGCCGGATCAGGCACAGCCGAGGCGAGTCAAGTCTGCCATCAACGGCAAATCAATGACTCGCCAGCCGTTCCCCCGGAACCGCAAGTCAATCAAGTTCATGCATGCGAGAGGCACAGTCTGGGTTTTGCCATCGCTGTTCAGTCGCTCTTGCAGGATTGGGCAAGCCAGGCGGGGCTCAACTCAGATTGGCACGATCCAGCCATTGACACGCACTTTGGCGCCAATCGCGGCGTTGCACGGTTATTCATCCAGCCAGACAAACTCCGGATACTCGGATGCCCCAAGATTTCCGAGCGGGTTGCTTGGCAGCCCATAAACGCTATCGCGTTTGGCATCGAGAATATTCAAGTGCATTGGAATGATCATGCCGCTTTCATTGTGAACCAGTGTCTGCATTTCACAGTACATCGCATGACGCTTGTCAGGATCCAGTTCTGCCAGGGACAGCTTCAGAAGTTCACCCATCCTCGGATTGTCCCAGTAGCTGTCATTCCATGGGGCACCGGGAGCCAAGGCCTGCGATAGCATCGCGTTGGCAGTCGGACGCATGCTCCAGCTGGTCACGTTCATCGGTTCTACTCGCCATACGGCGCTCCAATAGCCGTCATTGGGTACTCTTTTGATGTTCAGGTCAAAACCGATTTTCGCCAGGTTCACTTGCATGAGCAGACAGACTTCCTCAATGCCAGCGCCGACTGGGGCGACATGCAGGGTGGCAGAGTCAATGCCTGACTTGTCCAGATGGAACTTGGCCTTGTCCGGATCAAACTCGCGAATTGGCAACTCATGGCAGTGGTCTGCTCCATAGGCAGAGCTGATCGGATGATCATTGCCAGCCGAACCGTGCCCCTTGAGAATGCGATTTACAATCCGCTCACGATCCTGGATGTGCTGCATGGCCTTGACAAAATCATCGCTGCTCCCGGGATCGGTATTCTTCAATGCACAGATGCCATTCCAGGCTCCGGTCGGGATTGATATGATTGAGACATTGGGAGCGTCTTCGATCTGAGCGATGGACTTCGGTTCAATTTCAGCAGCCAAATGGATATCGCCGCTGACTACTGCATTGACACGGACCAGCGGATCCGTGATTGCGAAAATCTCGATAGCGTCGAGATGTGCCGGGCTGCGCCAGTAGTTTTCGTTACGGGTGCTCAATGACCGTATCCCGGGACTGAAGTCCTGCAGCACAAATGGTCCAGTGCCAATTCCATCGCCATTGGTGCCATTTTTGATAACCTTTAGTGCATAAAGACCGCCCAGCAGAATAGGCAAGTCGGCATTGGGAGTATTGAGTTCAGCCTTGACTTCATATGGTCCGACTTTCCTCCATTCGTTGATGAATGAAAGCGTGTCCTTGATTGCCGAAGTCGAGTCATCCCCAAGATGCCGATTCATGCTCCACACGACATCATCAGCACTGAGCGGCGTACCATCATGGAAACGCACGCCCTTGCGTATCTGAAAAGTCCATTCTTTGGCATCGGCACTGGCTCGGCTCCCCAGGATTCAGCCAGTTCCGGTTGTGGAGCCAGGCTTTCGTCAAGCTGGCAAAGCGCATTGTAATGTGCCCGGCCTCTTGAATAGTCGATCTGGGAAGTGAACAGATTAGGATCCAGAGTATCGGCTGGACCATGTACGGCGACCGCAGCCCTCAGCGCTCCTCCCGATTTCGGGGTTGACGCAACCGCCTGCTTGCCAGCCAGGAGTAGATTGTAGGCTCCACTCATGGTGATGCCCGTTGTCATCATCAACTTCAGTGCATCACGTCGATCAAACCTGTTTCGGACTGCTCGCTCCACATGGGCCTGATCGCTTCTATCCAGATTTTCAAACCCAATTTGATCGGGTGTTGCTTTCAGTTCTTTGTCTTTCATTTTCATCTATCGGCCCTCAGTCGTAAACAGTGGTAACAGTGATAAGGTCAGTACGATTGGCTGGTCTAGCCATCAAGCACTCTCTTGCGAGGATGGCAGGGCAGGAACCATGCGTTACTCGTAAAAGCGCAATCATGCCAAGTGTCCGGTTTTTTTCAATGCTCCTTGAAAAATGAGTATAGGCGATTATTGTCTGGCAATTTGAACAAAAACTGACATCATCGAAGCGTGACAGTTCCGTGAACAGAAAATTTCATTGCTCAAGATCAAGTTCAAGCCAGTATGGGCGATGGTCTGATCCTTCAGCATCGATATCGACCCATGCCTGTAAAATAGAAGAGGCCAGCTCTGTATTGACAAAGCAGTAATCGATTCGAAGCGGCTGGCCCGGCTGGCGGCCTGGCGGATCTGGCCACCAAGTCGATGAATCTTTGCTTGACTGCTTCGCGACAAGCCAACTGTCAACAAAACTCCCCTGATTCACTCCATATCCGTATGACGGATCCGGTTCGCCAAGTAGACGTATGTATTCAGCACTTTCATCAGTAAAGTTGAAGTCACCGAGTAGCAATGTGTGATCGGGAACGGGAATGGGTTTTTCACCATTGTCCCAATCCATCAGAGCTGAATTTTCTGCTTCGCTCAGGTGGCTCTGTGCAGTGTCAGTCGTCACTGCGCGCCCACAGCGTTCAATCATTTCATGCATTTTCTTTAATGTTTCTACCTGTGCCAATCGTTCAGCAACTGAAGCCGACGACAGATGAATGCAGTAGACTCGAAGCGGAGTACTGGGCATGTTGATGACGCACTCGAGTGCACCTGTCGGGATGCCGGTCACGGAAAAAGTGGGCATCTGGGGCAGTAGCAAACAGCGGGAAGAAAGTATCGGCCATTTGGAAAGCACCATTACCCCGAGCTGACGCCGTCGATTCTTGACTTTGCCTTTGTGATGGATAGTGCTGGCATCAAGATCAAGGGTAGGGAAGTAAGTCCAGAAGTGATCCGGCAGCAATTCTCCGATCTGTTCAGGTTGATCGGTCTGCTCGCTGCGGCGCCAGAAACGTTCAACTTCCTGCAAAGCAATGATATCGGCATCACGAATTGTGTCCGTGATACGCCGCAAGTCGATTTTATGGTCGAGCCCTAGGCCGAAGCGGATATTGTAAGTCACGACTTTCATGATGGAAGTTGTTCAGGCAATCATTATTGGGAGGAAGTCGAAGAGTAGCAGCCTCAAAGCCAGTGCATGATAAGCGGGACCAAGACATAAAGCAATCCAGCAAGAATTCTTATGCCCGACAACAAAAGCTAGAGAGAAATTACAAGATGAGCGCTGAGCGGCATAGAGCGAGCAGTCATTATTTGGCATTGACTCGCCTCGCCAACTCCTTGAAGTGTCGTACTCCACTTTTACAGTTCATCAGTTTGGTTAAGCTTAATCTCTCGGTATAATCCACCAGAAGGCAAAAGGAGTCGAATGAAGAGAGTCAGCAATGTTTCATCCATGGAGTCCGACTGCCAGCAAGCCAAAACAAATTTACTGCATTCACAATTGCAAGAAATGAACCACAGGCTTGACTTTTCATTGGGACATCCAATTGAATAAAGCAACATATCCCAGTGTCATTCTATGGCTTTGCCTGTGCAGCTTGATGGTGTTCTCGCTGATCCTGCTTGGCGGTGCGGTACGCTTGACCGGGTCCGGACTGTCCATGGTTGACTGGAGGCCAATTACCGGAGTGCTGCCCCCCCTTTCGGACACAGAGTGGGCTCAGGCCTTCGAACAATATCGCCAGTTTCCCGAGTTCAGGGAAATCAATTATTCGATGGACCTCGGCGAGTTCAAGTTTATTTTCCTGATGGAGTATGCACACAGGATGCTGGCGCGTCTTGTCGGGATTGTTTTTCTGGTGCCGTTTCTGGTTTTTCTGTTCATGGGCAAGATCGAGTCCCGGCTGGTTCCACGCTTGTGGGGGCTGTTTGTCCTGGGAGGCATTCAGGGAGTGATCGGCTGGTACATGGTGCAAAGCGGACTTGTTGATAATCCGGCGGTCAGCCAGTACAGGCTGACCGTGCACTTGATGGTCGCAGTGATCATTTATGCATACATGATTCGACTGGCTGTCGGCCTATTCCATTCTGATCGATGGAATGGACATGCGGGTTTTACCGATCGGTTTGGCGGTTTTGCCATCGCTGCTGTCTTCGTCATGATTGCAAGCGGGGGACTGATGGCCGGAACTCATGCAGGGTTTATATTCAATACCTTCCCGACTATGGGAGGGGCCTGGGTTCCAGACCAGTTATGGGCAATGAGTCCGGTGTGGCTGAATGTGTTTGAGAACACGATTACCATTCAGTTTGTGCATCGTGTATTGGCTTTGGCGGTATTCCTGATTGCCTGTGCCTATGCCTTCCTTCTTTATCGCAGGAATTTTGGAATCGACCGACTGATGAGTCTGGTGATGGTCATTATGCTCGCCAATCAGATTACCCTGGGGATAGCTGCCTTGCTGAACGGTGTTCCAACCGCACTGGGCGTGGCGCATCAGGCCGGAGCTATACTGTTATTAACCAGCATACTGATCGCACGTTTTCAGGGGGTGACAAGAGAAGCCAAAGCGTCTTCATTCCCCCCGGCCGATGAAATTCCAGGATAAGGTGAATCCATGAGCAGAATAGCCGTGGGCGGGTGGCAGCATGAGACCAATACCTTTGCAACGATTCGTGCCGATTACCAGGCCTTTGAAATGGCCGATGAATGGCCTGCCAAGCAATCGGGACAGGCCATGCTGGAAGCAGTTGACGGCGTGCATCTGCCAATCACCGGTGCCATTGAAGCGCTAGCCGAATCCGGGGATGAGGTGGTTCCCCTGATGTGGTGCTCGGCTACCCCATGCAGCTATGTCAACAAGGATGCTTTTGAGAGAATAAGTTCGGAACTGATCAGTCAGTTGAGGCAAGTGTTGCCGGTTGACGGGATATATCTTGATTTGCATGGTGCGATGGTTTGCGAACATGCTGAAGATGGTGAAGGCGCAATTCTGACCCGAATTCGCGAAATTGTCGGTTCGGAACTGCCAATCTTTGTCAGCCTGGATTTGCATGCAAACATTACGCACAGGATGGTCAAATTGGCTACCATGCTTGATGTCTTTCGTACTTATCCACATATCGACATGGGTGAGACGGGGTACCGGGTTGCGAAGTTTCTGAGTCGGCATGTCAAGGATCGACAATTCCTGTATAAAGCCTATCGGCAGCTTGATTTTCTGATTCCGCTTAATGCTGGATGCACCCTCATGGAACCCTGCCGAACGATCTACAGGACCCTGCCAGAGCTCATGACAGATCGTGTTCCCTCGATATCATTGGCCTGTGGGTTTCACCTTTCAGACATCCATGAGGCAGGACCCGCGGTGGTGGCCTATGGACATGACATGGATGCCGCCCAAGCCGCAGCTGACAGTCTGGCTGAAGAGGTTTACCGCCACAAGCAAGGGTTCTACAAGGAAGTATGGCCGGTAGATGCCGGAATCGCTGAGGCCAGAAGGGTATTCAATGAGCAGGGACGGACGATAGTCATTGCAGATACTCAGGATAATCCCGGAGGCGGCGGGTCCGGCGATACGGTAGGCATGCTTCGCTCCATGCTTGCCCATGGTTTGCAAAATGCGGTGTTCGGGGTATTGAATGACCCTGATGCAGCAGCAATGGCGCATCAACATGGAGTAGGAGCGGAACTTGACATTGAACTCGGCGGCAAGTTCAGCTCTGCTGGCGGGTCTTCTCTCCAATGCAGGGCCAAAGTCTGTGCGTTGAGTGATGGTCAATTCACTGCAACTGGACCCATGTATCTTGGCGCAAACATGCAGATTGGCAAAACAGCCCTGTTGCAGATTGAGGAGATACTGGTGGTGGTGTGCTCCAAGGCAGTGCAGACAGCAGACAAGGAACATTTTCGGCATATAGGGATAGAACCAGGGGAGATGGATTATGTGGCGTTGAAGAGCTCTGTGCATTTTCGCAACGATTATGAAGATATTGCGAGCCGGGTTCTTGTAGTGGCAGCGCCAGGAGAGGTCTATGCGGATCCATCGCTGCTGGATTACCGGTTAATTCGCCCTGATGTTGAACGTACAGCACTGACAGCTTGACCAAAAATAATCTGTTGGTTTGAGCCGGACAATCCAGCAACTAGCGACATGTTTATCGCAATCATGGCAGCTTTCCCATAATCGGGCAGTGGCCCAGTCTGAAAATGGGCTGATTTTCAAACTGCCGCTGCCGAAGATCAAGCTGCTCAAATCGCGTATCGCCTTCAGTGCGCGAGTTCTATAACCCGGACACAGAATGGAAATCAATAGCGCCAAATATCCACATCCTGGCCAGATTCCCGGATCAGGTCAGCTCTTTCGCTCAAGTACCTCTGAAAACTCGGCTGATGCCGGTAAGCACCGGATGCAACATATTCAAGAGCCCCCAGTACATGAAAGGTTTTGAACATCGCATCCAGCACGATTACCTGGTGGCCGC
>JAPOSW010000111.1 GCA_026709505.1 Gammaproteobacteria bacterium
CCATCAACAGAAACAGACGACACACACCACACACACTCACAGCAAACCCTCGCCAGCCAAAGCAGAATGAACGCTACATTAATGAGCTTTCGAGACCGGCCCCATCTGTGTTGTCATCACCCTCCTGTCCGGCACATTGACGCTTCCGTGCTCACACCATCCCAACAGACGGGCCATATTGTTTCAGCGTACGGCTCGTCATAATCGGCAGTCTGCTCGGCTATCCCTCAAAGGCTTGGCCCTCAGGGCGACCGGGTCAATCCGGAAATCCCGCCGCCATGGCCCATCTTGATGACAGACTCCCGGATGCTAGCTGCCGAAACACGCAGAAGCTCTTCTTTGTCCATAAGGCGCGAATGTGCAGGTGGTTCAAAGCGCCAGGCGCGTATCTACAAGACAAACTTACTGGTGACAGGCTGTGGCAAGCTCCTCAACTCCAATACGGTCAAAATCGTTCGGCGTGTTTCCTTCCCCGGTCAGAAAACCAAGCCGAAGCGGGTTCTCGGGTAAAACGGCCTAACCTTTGCAAGGGGTTTATCATCCTGCGCAATGGTGAATACCTCGCCCTTCGCTACCGTAACGCATACCGCTGCCCTTTTGTCTAGACAGCGTAAGAGTCCAGGTCCGCACCACCGTCCAGTGCGTCCACAAGCCATTTGGGCTTCCGGCCCCACCCCGCCCAGGTGAGCGTTGGGTCTTCGGGGTGGCGATACTTCACCTTCGCCGGGGCCGTACGTCCCCTGGCGGGTTTTGACGGTTGTTGCGGAAAGATCTCATCGAAAGTAAATCCGGCCTTCTGAATCTGCACCATGATATCTGCGGCGAGATCCTGCTTCTTCTTCTCCTTCTTTTTCTCGGCCAGACGGAGCGCGTCGGCAGACAGCTTCTCCAAGTCCGCGACACTCATCTTCTTCAAATCCATAGTTTTTCCTTTCCCTTATCTCTGATTCTACTGCAAACAGTGTTACATTCTAGGTGTTTTCCAAACACTTAGCAACCCTGATTGTTTACCAGATGAAGACTGCTGATGCCCGAAATGATTTAGTATTTGTTACTGGAATAACTTCCAGAATTTACATAGGCCTTACTCGATTATTTCGGATTTTCATTTATAAGATACTTGTCATTAACAAAACTCGACTTGAGCAAGAATTCATCATTGATTCTTTTAACAATAGCTAGCATGCGGTTATACTTGAGCTCTGACCTACCGCCTTCGGGTCAAAGTGATTGACCCATTAATAAGGTCTATCTCAGGTTTTCTGTTTTCATGACCACTTGTGCTTGGAAAACCAACTCTCCAAAAAGAATTAAGGATGAATATCCGTTCATCCATGACTGCTTATATAGAGAGCTTTCTGATGCTTGTCCGGCTCTGACATGAGTGGACAATCTTGGCCTTGGGCTCTGGAATGCGATGCCGCAGGTCGGTCTGCTTCTCCCTGACCAGGACAATGGTCTTGTAATTGATCCCCGTTTTTCCTTCATTCCGGGGGCATGTCGTCCGAGCTTTCTTGATGGATTCGATTTCGAGCATCGCCACATTATCATGATCGGAACAATCGAGGTCGTACTTCCCATACCACCTTATTCGAGAAGTCCCTCATAGCCGCTACGCTACCGCCTCTTCTCGTTGATCTTGGCATGCGGCTTTGCAAGGCAAAATCAATTTGAAGGCTGATTTTTTACCCGAAAATGGGAGTCAATAAATTTATCAGCGTATTGCGATCCTGTGCATAAAACATAATCCCCAACGATCATTTCAGGGATTCTTGACATCACTGAAGTATAGAAACAAGACTCAATTTCTTCGCCTAGGATGTGAAGCTGGAAGACTGCACCCTGGAAACGTCAAGGAAGTTGCTTCGATGAGATTGACGACCCAATGGAACCCATGACGTCAGCCTTGATGCCGGTCTAACCTTCTTATGAGCTAAAGATTTGCAGATCAAATCCCAATCAAGCCGACATTATGTCGACCCGCCTTGAAGAATCTGGCCGCACCAGATAAACCCGATAAAATCTCCCGAAACCGGTGTCATACGGCTGCCAATTCCTGAAAATGCTTAATTGCGTATAAATAGCATATAGCTTGCCTTAAACGAGCGAAACTTACGGGCGTTGAAGTCGTGTTCCCTGGATGCCGTGCCGAGCAATGTCGAAGGCCCCGAACGAAGGAGCACGGCGAGAGGAGGCAAAAGGATGGTAGTTGTCAAAACTGCAAGTTCGGTTCAATTCAGAGCCTGGTATCCAGACGCGTTTTGCCATTGCCAGTGAAGCAAGGAACGGAATGAACGACGAAACTCCGGAAACCGCTGGCGGCCAGGTTGCGGTGTACGAGGATGCCCGTGGCGAGGTGCGGGTCGATGTGCGTCTCGACCGGGAGACGGTCTGGCTGACGCAGCGGCAGATGGCGGAGGTGTTCGACAGCACTCCCGAGAACGTGCTGATGCACCTGCGCAACATATTCGCCAGCGGAGAGCTGGAGGCGGAGGCAACCACCAAGGAATTCTTAGCAGTTCGAACCGAGGGCAGACGCAGGGTCCGGCGCCGACTGAAGCACTACAATCTCGACGCCATCATTTCGGTCGGTTACTGCGTCAATACAAGGCACGGTGTGCGCTTCCGGCAGTGGGCCACCCGTACCCTGCACGGCCATCTGGTGCGCGGCTTCACCTTGAACGAGCGCCGGCTGGCCGAGCGCGGCCTGCAGGAAGCGAGGGAGACCCTCGACTTGCTGGCAAGGACGCTCAGCAACCAGGCCCTGGTGGACGATACCGGGCAGGCAGTGCTGGACCTCATCGCGGGCTACGCCAATACATGGCGGCGGCGGCTGGAATACGACGAGGACCGGCTGTCGGCACCGGGCCGTCCGGCCCTAGTCTCAGGGGATTGCTCATGCCCACCAATCGTCTGCAACGCCGCCATGCGGCCACACGGTTCATGGCGCCGTCCATGGGTCGATTACCACGATACCGGAAGCTTCGAAATCCCGGAC
>JAPOSW010000002.1 GCA_026709505.1 Gammaproteobacteria bacterium
CACGGTCATCTCGGCCTGCGCCCCGACCGGGACCATCACTGCCGCGGACACCGCAACAGCCGCGCAAGGATTTTCAGCGGCGCGTGACTGCCATATTCCCCGGCTCACTGGAGGATGTTTCCGGTGCCCATGGGTTGGTTTGAACGTTCAGGGAACAAGATAGCCCGGTGCCGAGACTCAGGACCAACTAAGGGCATTTTGCTGATCAGTGATCCGGCACAAGGGCAAAGTAAATTGAGGTTGCGGTCATATCCGGCAAGATAGCGGCTGCCGGCATCTGGTATTTGATTGCTACCCGAAATTTTCCCGTGAAGTCATGCATCCATCGGCAAAATAGGGGAGAATCATACGCTTTGGACCGGAATCAAGGAAGTACTGTTTTTTCGCTAACCCTGTGTTTTTTCCTGGCTATGTTGGGTTGAGAAGCCTTGGGATTGACAAATGAAAAGCCCTGCCGGAACTAACGCTAAATCTCAAATGGTTTACGTAGTCAGTTCACAAAAAGTCTTGCACTTTTTGTGAACTGACGGAGGGCACCAACTGTAATTGCACTACTCATTTGTCAACTTAGCTTATCCCGGACGGCCAACCAGGCATGAACATTGGCTCGGTCGAGCCCGCCATCATTGAATTTGCAGTTTTCTGCAGGAATGTTATCAATGTAGTTTCCTGAACGAGGTAATATATTGCCCCTCCATGAATCATGCTAGGCATGAAATCTTCCGATTACCCCGTTTCCCTGGTTGTTGGACATGAGCATACTCCAATACGAATCTGTCAAGGGCCCGAAAATACACTGTCATCGAACAAGATGTCTACTTGAATCCTCAAGCTTCCACTCGTCTATAGGATTTTTCCAGTTTATGGATTCAGCATAAATTCATTCTGCTCATGTGTAATATGGGATATGTATTTTTCATATTGGTATGGGTGGAATTTATTTTGAGATTGTTAAAATCGAACCAGCTTCAATCAATAGACAAGCCCGGCATGTATCGCATTGCTCCCAGTCTTTATCTCCGTGTGGCACCGGGAGGCAGCAGGCAATTCGTACAACGGATCATGGTCTACGGCAAACGCCGAGATATTGGATTGGGCGGCTGGCCGGCAACATCGCTCACTGAAGCCAAGGAAAAGGCGATATGCAATCGTGCGGAAGTTTTGACAGGGTGTAATCCAATTACAATCAAGCACGCACTTCGCATGGAAAGAAAACGTAAATATCTAATGCCTTCATTTGCAAAGGTTCAGGAGCAAACACTGCAAGGATTGAAAACAACCTGGCGAAACCCAAAAACCGCCAAGAACTGGAAGGAAGGCATGGATAGGTATGTGCTTCCCTTTATTGGCAACATCCCAATTGACGAAGTAAGCCGAGAGGACATCCTTAAAGTCCTTGTTCCACTTTGGACAGAAAAACCCAATCTAGCAAGAAAGACCCGACAACGAATGAGTGCTGTATTCAAACTGGCAATGGCCTATGGTCACATAGAGATCAACCTTGCAGGTGAAGCAGTCGACGGAGCATTGCCAAAACAAAAAGTCGTGAAGACACATCATCGTGCACTACCCTACTCACGAATCCCAAAAATGCTCGAGACGGTTTTCAGGGCAGATGCAAATATAGTTGTTAGTGCCGCCGTTTGCTGGATTACATTAACCGCATGCCGATCCAGTGAAGCACGCCATGCAAAATGGCAGGAAATAGACCTAAAGCATCGGATATGGAAAATTCCAGGCTCCCGCATGAAGGCAAACAAGGAACACCGGGTGCCGATCAGCGATGGAATGATGATGATTCTTGAGATCGTCAAGCCGCTCAAGGATGGTTCAGGGTACCTGTTTCCGTCACCAAAACGCCCCGGGAACCCGCTTGGAGAAAACTCATTCCTCCAGCTGATTCGCTGTATCGGTTACGGAAAACAAACGACGGTTCATGGACTGCGTTCATCGTTCCGGGATTGGGCAGCTGAAAAAGGTATAGGTAGAGAACTTGCCGAACAGGCTCTGGCTCATACTGTGCAGGGCGTAGAAGGTTCGTATTTTCGATCAGACCTACTGCGAAGAAGACGAGTGGTCATGAAGCAATGGGATGAACATTGCACGAAGAAGTGTGGCAAGATTCTTGTGGGCCTGGTGGGCAGGGAAACTTAACTCGTGGCTTGAATTGGTGAAATTTCCGTGATTTGGTCTGTGGTACAAAGTGTTGGACTGATCACGGAAAATATTATCCTGTTGGGCTTATTGGCTACCGAGTTTTCCCGGGTTTGACTTGCAATAATGCCTTGGCTTGAGCGGTTTCTGGGCGAGAGCTTTCAGCAATCCGTGCGGCAGTTCCCGCATCTGCTGAGTGCTTCAGGCAGTACCCGTCGCCTCATAGGTCTGCCAAGAACGGCGGTCGCCGTCATTTTCCGGCATACGGCCGTCCACCTCTTAATGACAAGGATTGGGAACTCCCTGTCTGTACCGAATGGCCTTGTTGTGATTTGGGCAAGGCCGGGTTTCCGGTTGGTAATCCGAGGCCGGAAAATGAAGGCAGGGAGGCACTCGGTTGACTGATCAACCTTAGCAATATATGAAGAGTCACAAATAAAGCCAACCGGGAGGCCGTGTTGCTGGAAGATGTGAAACATAAACCAGCAACATAAGGCTTGTACCGCATAAAATCTGAAAATCCTGAAAAAAAATCAAAAAAATTCCCAAAAAATAGCGTAAAATCCGTACCTGAAAATGCAACACACCTAAAAAAATTTATTTAACTCCTTGTATATAATATATAATTTATTTCAAAACAATAGCTATAGAGAAAATGCAAAAAAAATGCAAAAAACTTAACAAAATTTTAATTTTCTATGATAATATCCGTTCTGCCTTAGTGAAAGCATAGGCATATTAACTCTAATTTTAATTTCATAGGAGAAAACCAATGAAGAAATCTTTAGTGGCTGCTGCGGTGTCCGCGGCAGTGATGGTCCCGGTCGGGGCCCAGGCCGATGTG
>JAPOSW010000129.1 GCA_026709505.1 Gammaproteobacteria bacterium
CGCTTGCTGTTCAGCATACATCCTCTCAGGGCTTTGGGTCTGCTCGTCGTTAACAGTAGGCAAAATGGAAAGTTCAGTTGATCCTGAGTTCGCCTGCTCCGCGGACAAGCCATATGCCACTACTCCGTTTACAGGTGTTTCTTCTTCAATGTCAGTATCGCTATTCGGTATTGGACGCGTTGCAGTTGGAGCCTGAGTTGAAGAAGGAGGTTCTTCAGCCTCGCCCAACAGGAGCATAGCCTTTTCGTTGACGCTGATGGGCTGAACGATGCTTATTTCGTCAGGCTGATCAGTTTGGCTGCCTATCGACAAAAATACGCCAGCGTTAATTATCAGCAACCCTATTGCAAGCCACTTCAACAATCGTGGTCCCTCGTCACTAGAAATAGCCCGATCAGCGGCAACGCGGGAAACTCTGTAATCCCGTACTTTGATATGCGATTTATCAGCGTAGCATCTCCACCAGTAATCACGGCTCCAAGATGCTTTCCGCACTCTTTTTCATATCGGGAAACTGCATTCTCTATTGCTGATACTGCTGTATGCAGGGCGCCATTGGCAATCGCCGAATGGGTGTCCTGGTTCTGGAGTGTTATGTGCTCTTTGCCAGCTACATCGCTATCCACCAAGGGCAAGCCTGCTGTTTGATTCAGGGATTCCATGATGGTCATCAATCCTGGAACGATCATTCCGCCCTTGAACAATCCAGTGGCATCAATAAAGTCAATAGTGATCGCCGTTCCTGCATCAATGACGAGCAAGGGTCGATCTGGCATAAAATGTCTGGCTGCAATCATTGCCAGCCAACGATCGACGCCAAGTTGCCGAGTATCGAGGTAGCCATTTTTTATTCCAGACTCGTAATCGGTCGACGCAACGAAATTCGGCTGGATATTCCAACACCCCTGACATACTCTCTCGATTTTTGCCATGGCATCCGAATCCCCAACACATGACACCCAAACAGAATCCGGTCTTGGGACTGCGCGAAATTGCCAATCAAGTTCCGACATTGCATTTCCGGGGGCGAAGTTTATCACATGGCATAGTCTCTCCTGCTGTGCCGGAGCGTACTTACCCGACATTAATTTCGGCATATCGATACTCTTCGCCCATTTGATGCGCCGATTCCCCATATCCAGAAGTATGTCCATGGTTTTCAACCTTGTGTGAAAGCCCTTCGGCGTAGTGAAACATCTCCAGTATGGATGGTCTGAACCCCCTCACCGCTCTCAATCAGAAGCGCTCCTGTTTCGTTTACCCCCTGTTCGACCCCGACGATTGTTTCTTGACCCATCCGAACCTCTGTCAGGCATCCTCGGAATGCATCGAGTGAGTTCCAATAGTCCGCGTAGCCCTTGAATCCTCGAGCTATGCAATCTGTGATCATTTCACCCATATTCCGCAAGATCGCCGACAACAACTCATCAGCATCGCATGTGACACTGATGGAAGCGATATCCGTCCAGGGCTGCTCAATACCAGACATTGACGAGTCTTTCAGTCGATAGTTCAATCCCAGCCCAACCACCATGCTGGTCCCGGTTTTTTCGACCAGAATGCCGCCCAGTTTTCCTGCATCGAACAGAATGTCATTCGGCCATTTCAGCTGAACTCCCTTTATACCCTGTTCTTTTAGGGATTTGATCACTGCCAGACCAGCTACCAGGGAAACTCCCGGACAGTGCCCAGCATCTACTTCCCAGCCCATCGACATTAAGATGGACCCACCTCGCACATCTGACCACTTTCGACCCTGCCGGCCCTTGCCTTCAACCTGGTGACTCGTGATGCAGCAGAGGCCATCAATCTCGGGTTGTTTGAGCATCCATACATTGGTCGAATCAACTTCGTCAAAAAACACGATCCGGTCGGCCGAAAACTTGCCATTTTTCGGTAGCAATCTCGCTATTTTCTGGAAGTCATAGTGCATGATATTACCGCCATGTCTTGCTTCGGAAGATGATGAAACCCGAAATCATTGGCAAATTCGACCGGATTCATTACAGGCTCGGATCATGTTCGGTCATGGAATGTCCTGCCAAAATATATCCTATTGTTGGGTCAAGATTGTATAATCGGAAATCCTGCATTGCGTATGCCTCTTAATCTTCCATTATTTTAATAATAAATGATCAAGCGAAACCCCACTCGAGAAGTCAAGATCGGAGCTATTGCCATAGGCAATGGAAATCCGATTGCAGTACAAAGCATGTGCGCCACTCCGACACGAGATATTGATTCAACATTGAATCAACTCAAGCTTCTCGAGAAAGCCGGAGCCGATGTTATTCGAATTGCTGCCGACAACAAGAAAGATGCACAGGCATTGATTCAAATCCGACAGGAAACCGATGCTGTGCTGAGCGTGGATCTTCAGGAAAACTATCGTTTGGCTGAGATTATCGCACCCCATGTCGAAAAAATCCGTTATAACCCGGGACATCTTTACCACCATCAAAGAAGCAAGCCCTGGCAGGACAAGGTCAGCTACCTCGCCGAGATTGCAGTAAAGCATGATTGTGCAATGAGGGTGGGCGTCAATGCGGGTTCAGTAGACCCGGACCAGCTGGCGAAGTACCCCAAGGAAGATTCGATATCGCCGATGATTGACAGTGCACTCGCGCACACCGAATGGCTGGATCAAATCGGATTTACTCGCTATTGCGTATCGCTCAAGGATTCTGATCCGGAAAAGACCATCAGCGCTTATCTCAGATTTGCTGAACAGCGGCCTGAAATTCCGCTGCATGTCGGTGTTACCGAGGCAGGCATGCCTCCTGAAGGCATTGAAAAAACGCGGATTGCTTTCGAGCAAATTATTGGAAAAGGCATTGGAGATACCGTACGCGTCTCGCTGACACTGCCCCATGCAGAAAAACACTTGGAGATCGATGCTGGCCGGCAAATTCTCAAGGACATCTCCGAAGGTCGAGTCAGAACGGTCGTCCACTTTCACCGAGACAAGTTGAACCTGATCAGCTGCCCGAGCTGTTCCAGGGTTGAAAACGAGGCATTTATTGATCTTGCACGCAAGGTGAAGGATCGAACCAAGCATGCTGAAGACCATGCGATAACGATCGCCGTGATGGGATGTCGGGTCAATGGTCCGGGAGAGACCGATGATGCGGATCTCGGGCTATGGTGCGGTCCCAATTATGTGAACCTGAAAAGGCACGGTGAAAAGGTCGGCGCCTTCACCTACGATGAGATTCTTGATCGGCTCGACCGGGAACTTGAATCCATGATCAACTAAATCCAGATTGCATCTGCCCCGTTCGGATTAGCAAAGTTAGATTTATCTTCTACCTCAAGATATTCCAGGCAAAGGTTTGGTAGAAGGTATACATCTTCACTTAATTGACACGACGGGCAGGCGGTTCTCTGGAGTCGAAGCCTTGGGGTACTGGTCTGCATGACGTGCTACTTTACTGGATACGGGGATTTTTCCCGGGTCAATTCCAGTTCGATTCTGGACTAACCCTATCTTTCTGAATAACCAATATCGCAAGAAACTGGCTGTGGTTGTCAAAGATTATTCCTAGTATTTACAAGGTAGGACCATCTCACGCTAATTTCCAGATGCGAGTATATCAGCATGGATCATTCATGGCCTAACCATGGTGTTGCCATGGTACATGTTCTCCTTATACTTTTGTGAATCAGGCGGCAATCCAGAGGATTCAGTTAGCGTGGGATCATCCTATTTTCAAGGAGCCAAAAACTGGATCTTGTCTGTAGTTCAGTATCAAAAATGTCCTGAAATCCATCTGGGATACAACCCTGGAATGCGCCAAATTCACACGCTCCATAAAATTAATGTGAAGCTACCATATTTTGGGTTTGGAGATGTTTGTTCCTGGAATCATGATGGGCAATTGGCTTCTCTTTAGCGTCCCTGTTCGAATATGACGCTGAAAATCAGCATGCCTCAGCAAAAGCTGGGAAGGATGCCGATTTCCCGGGTTCACAAGGCCCAGTTTCTTTGAGGTTTGCTTTTTGACAAGATACATGGATTCAGAGATATTGCTATCGTTAGTGACAACAATTGCACAATCGTATAAATCTAGCCATGCATCATTTAACAGGTGTACCGCAAAATTTACGTCTGACCCCTTTTCTTCTGTCTTCAGCACCTCAGCAAACTCAAAATCACCCGATGGATTTGCTAACGGCAGCCGGGTTGAATGCGTGAGGAAACTTCCCAAAATCACTTCAACCTCTTCGCAGTGAGACCGCAGAGCTCTCAAGTAGACATTTTGTTCTTTTGAAATCTTTCGCTTGTTCGAGTGCGAAGAAGAAAGCAGTGCAGTGAAGTATTTTATTTTCAGGATATGGTGTCCTGGATGAAGAATTTCCCGAAACAGGCAGGAAAGATCAAGCCATTTGTAAAGTGTTCCTTTTAGGGGTCCATAGTAGAGGTTAAAGCCATCTACGTAAATATGGGCACGCATAAACAGGGGAAAGAAAAGTAAGCAGGGGCCCCTTGCGGGGCCCGCACCCTGCAGGCGAAGCTGCAGGGGGGATTGGGCTATTATGGCATATAGGAATTCGTTCTGCTGTGCGTAAAAACATTTTTTTCTCGGTCATCTTCAGTTCTAAATCCAGACCAAATGCCCATCATCATGGAATTGGCAAATAAGCAATATTTTCTGAGCGTTCATGAATCACTTCACACGGGGAATTTGCCTGTATTTCATCAGCAGAAAATACTGACTTCTTCCCTGCCCTTGCAAAAACATGTGCCTTTTTTGAGGGTTGGAGTTAGCTCTGACACTTGTTCGCACAAATCTTCAATTTAGTCAAAGAGATTGCGTTTTTTAGCAAACTGTCCATCTCTGAAAAGGCGGGCATTTGTAAAACGGTTTATATTTAACGTTGCGGCCGAAGTTTCGATCAAGGCCGTTTAATTGATCCTGAGGGCGAGTTTCTTTTGTATTTCTCGTATTCGCATCTGATTTGTTTTTCCGTCGGCAACAAATTCACTGCATTCTTCCAGGCATTCTCTATATCCTTGACCGGTAGATTTAACCAGGTCATTACCCGCGCGAGATCCCGCCAAGCCCAGGCAAGTCGTACAGATGCCGCTTCCATCTGAATAACACGCTCCAGTTGCCCCCTCGCTTCCTGCAAGAGCTTGCGGTTTGCCTGTTTCCACAAGTGCGGCTTACGTTGCCAGACTTCTTTGGCGAGCTCCATCTTTACTTGAGCAAACTCATGCAATGCACGTGAATTTTCCAGAACTCGTTCTTCCGCTTTTTCAAAGTAATCGTGGGCCCTGCTAAATTTTCTTAACCGCTTTGCCATGATGGCCGCGTCAATCGCATCTTGCCCTTGATATGCAAGATGCATCTTGTCCATGAGCTTTCGGGATTTTTCTCTTTCGCCGTTTTCCAGCCACATTTCAATCATGGTGTTTGCAACATGAGGCAATGCATACGGGGATGCCGAACTGCTGAAAGCATCCCATATTTCTTCTGCGCTTTTCTGGTCCCCGATTTTTCTAAGGGAGCGAATCAGCTCTGCCGCCAGAATCCCGGAAGAGTTATTTTCCTTCCAGGCGGAAAGCAGGCGATCGTACGCTTCATCATTCTTGTAGAGGGCCTGCAAGTGAGCCGCATCGCGCAAAGCCGAAAGGGCAATATACTCTGGATGCGCTGGCAGTGTTGCCCTGAAATAAGTCCTTTCAGAATCGAAGTCGAACCTGGGAGGCGGGGAACCATTTTCATCCATAGACCGATAAACCTTGGCCAATCCGCTCATTCGCCTTTCTGCCAACTTCAGCTCTTTGAAAAAATCCCCAATCCGCCGGTTTCTTGCCGGAACCGGCCTCAAGTTGCCATCTCGCTCAAGTTGGTCTAACTCAATGCCGGGAACTGGACCGGGATAGCTCGTAATCTCAAGACGTCCGGGATATAGATATATCTTGACCGGTTCTGGCTGATCCTGGTCGTAGCTGCGATGGTACAACGCATTGACCAGTGTTTCTCGTATTGCCTGTAATGGATAGCTCACCCAGCCACGAACCTGACTTCGATCTCGCTGCTTGAGCAGCTGTCTCGCAGAAAGGTTTTCAAGATAATTCATACAATTACGATATTGCTCCTGAAGAGGGCCAGAAAAAACCTTTTCCTCCTGAACATCACCGCCTCGGTCTGCAGCAAAATGCACGATCTCGATTTTTGCGCCGCGGAACCATTTATGAGGACTGCCTGAAAAAAACAGCAGGCCGACATTTCTTGGTTCCTCATGCTGATTTACCTTCGTGGTTATTTCCATATTACGATATATGGCTCGCGCATCAGGTTCATCCAGCAAGCCGCTGTCTACATCTCGAAGAAATTCGCGCACATGGGTTTCACGCAGATCCTCGACCTTGGCATCTCGAGCACGCCGGTCATCCCAGGGAATCCTTGTGGTCTGCTCCAGAAATCGAGTCAAAAGCCCTCCCCTTACTTCTGCATCGACCGTTTCCGAACCAAGACGTATCCAGTACTTTATCGGTTTTTTCTCGCCATCAGGTGCTTGATGCGGGCGGACGTCGCTTCCATGGACAGCAACTACAAGAATCAACTTGCCCAAATATACTTCTGGACAAAGCCGGGGTTGGAACACTGGGTCGATTCTATTGCAATTGCCCCGAATCCATTTTTGAGCCTCTTCGACGTCTTTTGTGCTTAATCCCTTGATAGGAAACTTGGCGCGTCCATTTTTCTCCTCTACGCCAATGACAACATAACCTCCATTTATATTGTGATAGTCGTTGGCGAATGCACAGATTGTTTTCAGAACCTGGTATCCCGTCGTTCTGGAATCCCAGGATGACTTGAATTCCACCCTCTCTGACTCAACCGTTCGACAATTGAGCAAATCGTCAAGATTTATGAGGAGGCTGGACATTTCAGAATTAGTGCTAATGAAAGATTTGGGATAACTAACCCGCCCTGCCTAGCTTGAGATTCCGGGGGACGTCTTCGTACAAAGAAAAACCTGGTCCTCCGGGGCCGACAGGTACTAGGTATCTTGAACGCACATAATCCTTGATTTTGAGTCAAATTTCAATCGTGGCGAAAACCGTGCCTTCAGCACGAGTTTTTCGATTGCAGTATCCAGCTGATGGCTGGCCTGATGATCACGCCAAAACATGACCTGTCGGTCTGAGGCTATGCCTCGCCAGAAAGACATGGTTGGCCTAAGCGACTGGCTTTCGCCTGATGGGGCAAGCGAAATCGCAGCATTGCATTGCGGATGAAAAAGCAAACGCTACGATGATTTCCAGTTCCATACCCAAACCTAGCCTAATTTCTGAAACTTGTTTGTATTTTGATGCAGACCCGGTTTGCAAGTATCAGTATCCTACCATTTCACTGCCTTGACAATTATGAAATGATTGGTTCAGAACTGGGATGTGAATGACCAGATTCGATCAAGCCAAAAAAAACCGCATAATTCTTGTGTTTGGCCAAAGCGGTGGTCGATACTAAAAAGGGCGGTGAAAACCGCCCCGTGTTTGTGTGAACCAGACAGGAATCGTCAGCAGATGGGCGAAATCATCAGAGCCTCAATCCAGAACTGCCGATATCCTTGATATCGGTTACTCACCGAATGTCTGACCCGTGTATCCCTCACCATACTTCTGGTCTTCATAACTTTGCTGGTTCTGCCTGTCTTCGAATTCTTCCATTGCGGCCGCGATATCTTGATCCGTCAATGGCTCACAAGAAGTATTCATTTTGATACCGGAATTTTCCTTGCAGCGTCGAATTTTATGGACATCTCCATAACGGAGCACGGCATTGTGTTCGCCGTCAGCCAATGTACTGTCGATCGAACCCTTCCTGCACTCAACGTGTACCAGACAATTCGAATACTTCATGTGCGTACTTTCACTCGTATCATAATAATAATAGCTCGGACTGTACCAGTACGAATCCCAGCTAACCCATATTCCTTTACATTCCTGTTTGGCAAATGCGTGAGACTTGCGCCACTCTTCAATGCACAATTGATTCCGGCGCTGTTTTGATGGCGGCTCACCTGATCTGGGTGGCGTGTAATTCGAGCCTGAAGAGTTTCCTATGTCTCCCATGCCAATCCCTTGCGCGCCTACATTCTGCGGCGAAAACAGGGCCAGCGTGCCGATTACCGCAAGGCATCCGGCCAGCGTCAAAAGGTTCTTCGTTGTGTCTGCATAGTAATTAAACATGACAACTATCCTCCGGTTGAGTTAATGCCGGGCTATCTTACACCCCCCACTCCATTTTTTCAATAGTACGCTTGGAAAATCTGCAATTCAAATTATGGAAAATATTTTTAGTTCGGTCATTATAGTTGTGATTAGTTGTGATATTTTTAGTTGTGATATTTTCCTTACCTGTTTGAATATGAAAAAAATTTTGAGATTGTCTGTCAATCAGTCAATGGCCAAAAACCACATGAAATGAATCACATTTGTTTCGCTTTCCTGCCCGAAAGGTCACCCGTAAACTGCTTATTCCTAGAACGAATAAGTAAAGCAAGGGGCTTATGGAGAAAACTTGACAATCGGCTAAACAAGCATGAATCACACTCTTATAGGGGGCAAATCGACAAAGAATCAGAGCCAATAAATGAATAATATGGCTCGAAATATTCTTGTGAAGCATTCTTCATTAAGTCCCAAAATTTATAGTAAGAAAGTGCGAAAAGCCGCATAAATTCATCTCGAAGCATTTGCTCCAACGCAATAGTCCCGGACAAACAACCTCCGCCGAAATCTTGCGATTTTGGTAAAATGCCCTTTTTCCATAAACCCTGAGCAAAATCATGCCTGATTATCGATCCTGGACAACCACACGTGGCCGAACCATGGCTGGTGCTCGTGCCTTGTGGCGAGCAACCGGAATGACCGATGAAGACTTCAACAAACCCATCATTGCTGTTTCAAATTCATTTACGCAATTTGTGCCCGGTCATGTTCACCTGAAAGATCTTGGACAGCTCGTTGCACAGGAAATCGAGGCGGCTGGAGGTGTTGCCAAGGAGTTCAATACGATCGCGGTAGATGATGGCATAGCAATGGGCCATGGTGGCATGCTGTATTCCCTGCCCTCAAGGGAAATCATCGCAGATTCTGTAGAGTACATGGTAAATGCACATTGTGCTGATGCCATGGTCTGTATTTCCAATTGCGACAAGATCACGCCAGGAATGCTGATGGCTACCATGCGCCTCAACATTCCGACTATTTTTGTCTCGGGCGGGCCCATGGAAGCTGGCAAGGTTACCTGGAGAGATCATGAACAGGCCGTCAACCTTGTCGATGCCATGACAGTAGCCGCTGCCGACGATGTGACCGATGAGGAAAGTCTGGAAATGGAAAGATCTGCCTGTCCGACATGCGGTTCCTGCTCGGGCATGTTTACTGCCAACTCAATGAATTGCCTGACCGAGGCCCTGGGGCTGGCCTTGCCTGGAAATGGCACGATTGTTGCAACCCACGCAGAGCGAAGAAAGCTGTTTGTGCAGGCCGGCCACGCCATCGTCGCCCTTGCCCGGGCATGGTATGAGGAAGAAAACGAGTCGGTGCTGCCAAGAAATATCGCAAATTTCAAATCTTTTGAAAATGCCATGTCCTTGGACATTGCCATGGGAGGTTCAACCAATACGGTTTTGCACTTGCTGGCGGCTGCCCGTGAGGGAGAAGTCGGATTTACCATCAAGGACATTGATCGACTCAGTCGTAAAGTTCCAAATCTATGCAAGGTTGCACCATCAACTCCTGACTATCACGTTGAAGATGTGCACAGGGCTGGGGGTATCATGGGCATTTTGGGCGAACTGGACCGGGCAGGCTTGATCAACCAGGATACTTCTACCGTCCATGCCAAGACTATGGGAGAGTCGCTTGAGTCCTGGGATGTTTGTCGCTCAGATGATCAGGACTTACATGATTTTTATCGTGTTGCACCCGGAGGGGTTCCTACTCAGGTCGCTTTCAGTCAGGACAAGCTTTACAAGTCATTGGACATAGACCGTGAAAACGGTTGTATTCGAAATGTTGGTAATGCCTACAGCCAGGACGGGGGATTGGCTGTTCTGTTTGGAAACCTGGCTGAGGAAGGCTGCATTGTCAAGACAGCGGGGGTTGATGAGAGCATTTTGAATTTTTCCGGGAAAGCGCGAATTTTCGAGAGTCAGGAAGCGGCTGTCGATGGCATCCTCGGCAATCAGATCGAGCCGGGCGATGTGGTAGTCGTTCGTTACGAAGGACCAAAGGGCGGGCCTGGAATGCAGGAAATGCTATACCCGACCACCTATCTCAAATCCAAGAACTTGGGTAAATCTTGCGCATTGATCACTGACGGTCGTTTTTCCGGTGCCACCTCCGGTTTGTCTATTGGCCACATCTCTCCTGAAGCGGCTGAAGGAGGTTTAATTGGACTGATTGAGGAAGGCGACACCATTGAGATTGATATTCCAAACCGCCGCATTCATTTGGCGGTAGACGATGAAACTCTTCAAGCTCGTCGAGATGCAATGGACAAACTCGGCAAGGATGGCTGGAAACCGAAGCGCGAGCGTACGGTAAGCAGTGCACTCAAGGCTTATGCAGCCATGACTACCAGTGCATCCAAAGGAGCGGTCCGCAATACGGAAATTCTGTAGTTTCTTGTAAAATCTTGCGAATCAAGATAGTGCAAGACAAGCACTGGCAAGCGATTTATTCGTGGATGACCTGTTTTCACGTGAGTACATACGCATGAGCGTTTCGGGTTGAGGAGAGAATGATTCCTGCACCGTCAAAAACTAACGCTGGCAGAGCAAGCAGCAAAGGTGCAAATCTCGGATTCGAGGATCGACTTTGGGCGGCTGCGGATAAACTGCGCGGCAACATGGAGCCTTCCGACTACAAGCATGTTGCTCTCGGTCTGATTTTCCTCAAGTATATTTCGGACTCCTTTGAAGCAAGGCATGCTCAACTTGTAGCGGATGAACTGGCTGACGAAGAAGATCCTGACTACTATCTTGAAAAGAACATTTTCTGGGTCCCAAAGGAAGCACGCTGGTCACTTTTGCAAGCTAGAGCCAAGCAGCCGACCATCGGAAAGGACATTGACAAAGCGATGCTGGCGATCGAAAGCAGGAATGAATCGCTCAAAGGCGTGTTGCCCAAGGAATATGCCCGGCCCTCACTGAACAAGGTTATGCTCGGTGAACTCATCGATCTGGTAAGTGGCATCGGCATGGACGAGGAAGCTGATCGCTCCAGTGATATTCTTGGGCGTGTCTACGAATACTTTCTTGGAGGATTCGCAGGGTCGGAAGGCAAGCGCGGCGGAGAATTCTATACTCCACGGTCAGTGGTTCGTCTATTGGTGGAAATGCTGGGGCCGAGCAAGGGGCGGATTTATGATCCATGCTGCGGGTCCGGCGGCATGTTCGTGCAGTCGGAGAAGTTTGTAGAAGAACACGGTGGACATATTGGCGATATCGCAATTTATGGTCAGGAAAGCAATTACACGACCTGGCGACTTGCAAAAATGAATCTGGCTGTTCGCGGGATCGACGCTGACATTCGCTGGAATAACGAAGGCACTTTTCATAAAGATGAACTGCCGGATATGAAAGCTGATTTCATACTTGCCAATCCGCCGTTCAACATATCTGACTGGGGAGGTGACAGACTTAAGGAAGATGTCCGCTGGTCGTATGGAATCCCGCCTCCAAAAAATGCAAACTACGCCTGGCTTCAGCATATCCATCATCATTTGGCCCCAAATGGCATCGCAGGCGTCGTCCTCGCCAACGGGTCAATGTCATCAGCCCAGTCTGGAGAAGGCGAGATACGCAAAGCCATGATCGAAGCCGATATTGTCGACTGCATGATTGCACTGCCCGGTCAACTGTTCTATACAACACAAATCCCGGCCTGTCTGTGGTTTTTGACCCGTGGTAAAAGGCCTACCCATGATTACCGAGACCGTCAAGGAGAGATGCTGTTTATTGATGCACGTCAACTTGGTGAGTTGGTCGACCGCACCCATCGTGAATTGACGGATGAGGATATTTCCCGGATAGCCAATACCTACCATGCCTGGCGGTCAAGCGAGGATGGCGATGGTTATGTTGATGAGCCAGGGTTCTGCCGAAGTGCTTCGCTGGATGAAGTCCGTAAGCATGAGCATGTTTTGACTCCCGGGCGCTATGTGGGTGCTCCACTCCAAGAAGAAGATGCCGAACCTTTTGAGGATAAAATGAGGGGATTGGTTGATGAGTTGCTCCGGTATCAGGCTGACGGTGCCCGGCTGGATGCGGCAATCAAGGAAAACCTTGAACTGCTGGGATTTGGCAAGCAAACAAATGATAACCGTTAAAATGATGGTTGGTCACTTGGAAATGGCAACATCCAAAACCATGTAGAACTTGAACTTTAAGGTTTGATCAAATGAATATAGACACAAAATTTCTTCGCCGGTACATCAGTACGCTAGAGCTTGCTCTGAAGGGAATCAGTGGGCTCGATAAGCAGGAAGATCTAACCTACGAAATTTATCGTGCCGCATGCGTGAAGGAATTCGAACTTGTACTTGAACAAAGCGGCAAACTCCTGACCAAGCGGCTTGCCATCTATTTTTCCAGCAACCGTCAGGTAGATCGACTTTCGTTCAAGGATTTATTTCGTCATGCCGCAAAACATGGACTTTTGGATGAAGAAGAAACTGAGCGATGGATGGCCTATCGCGACAACCGAAATGACACTGCTCACGACTACGGCGAGAACTTTGCTGAAGAAACATTGAAGCTTCTGCCAAACTTTGTTTCAGACGCGAAGAAGCTTGCCGACATCCTTGAGTCTTCAGATGAATAAACAGCTTCACCTTTCGGAAAAGCACCGTCGATTAATTGAAACTCAATTAGGCAAATACTTGCCTGACATGGAGGTCTGGGCCTATGGTAGCCGAGTTACTGGACGCAGTCATGACGGTAGCGACCTTGACCTAGTTATACGAGGGCCGGGGTTGAAGGAAGTCCCAATTGAGCAGCTGGCTAAATTCCAGGAGGCAATGCGCGGGTCAACTATTCCCTTTCTCATCGAGACAAGGGACTGGGCAAGGTTACCGGAAGGATTTCATCGGGAGATTGAACACTCACATTTAGTACTGACGAATGGTGCTTGACCAGATTCGCCTGAAGTGATTCTATGTTTCATAATGAAGGTGCTTTTTACAAGGATGAATTGTCGGATATGAAGACTGACCCCATACTCGCCAATCCGCCGTTCAACATATCTGACAGGGAGGGGACAGAGTCAAGGAAAATGTTCGCTGGGCATATGGAATCCAGCATCCAAAAAATGCAAAGTACTGCCATTTCTTCAAACATCGAATTGACAGAAATTCATTAACCGGAAAAAATGATCGACTATAGCAAGTTTCAATTGTCTCTCAAGCGTCTTGAGGAACAGCATGTGAACTATCGAAGTCTGGATTCTGATCTGCCACCACTAATTCTCGAGGGGATTTCCGAGTCGGTCATTCAGCGCTTCGAGACGTGCTACGACTGCCTGTGGAAAATACTCAAGAGATATCTGAATCAAGAATTAGGGATTGCCGACCCACCAAACAGCCCAAAACCAATATTCAGACTGACCCATGAAAATGGGCTTCTCGTTTCGCCGCAGGAGTCATGGTTCGAGTATGTACAAGCACGTATCGGCACATCACATGACTATGATGGAGAAAAGGCAAAGCCCTGTCTGGAGTTGATGTCCAATTTCATCGACGATGCCCTCGGGCTTTATCAAACCATGACTGGTGCAACATGGGAGTAATCCCACTGATCGACATTACGCCAGAGCAGTACAAAACGATATCCTCACTACTGCAACGGCATCTTCCGGGAGTTAAGGCATGGGCTTATGGATCTTGGGCAAAATGGACTTCAGGTCCACGATCGGATTTAGATATGGTGGTATTTTCCAAACCTGAGCAACTACGTCAAGTTGCAGATTTGCGTGAGGCTTTCAAAGAAAGCGATCTACCCTTCAGGGTAGATTTGTTTGTGTGGGATGATGTACCGGCAAACTTTCGGAGCGTGATTGAAGAGGATCATGTTGTTTTAACCAAAGTAGACTGTACCCACAAACCGGCAAAACATATCAAACATATCCTTGCCGACTGTATTGAAATGAACGAGGCAGCCCACTCACCAAAAGAAAAGTGGTCTTTTATCAACTATCTGGATACTGGCAATATTACTGAAAATCTTATAGCAGATATCCAGCACCTCATTATAGGTCAAGACAAAATACCCAGCCGTGCCCGAAAAAAAGCTCAATCAGGAGATATTGTCTACTCACTTGTCCGTCCAATCCAAAAGCACTACGGGCTACTAAAAAAAATACCGAAACATTTCTTAGTATCAACTGGATTTTCAGTATTTAGGGGAAAGCCCAATTTCGCTGATACTGGCTTTATCTATTACTATCTAACCCAAAATCATGTGGTTGATCACCTCCAAACTATTGCTGAACACAATACGTCAGCCTACCCTTCCATAAGACCATCCGACATTCAGAAACTGCAAATCAATTTACCTCCTCTCCCGACACAACAAGCGATTGCCCATATCCTCGGCACCTTGGATGATAAGATCGAGTTAAACAGGCGCATGAACGAAACACTGGAGGCAATGGCACAGACTATTTTCAAGGACTGGTTCGTCGATTTTGGTCCTGTACGAGCCAAGATGGAAGGGCGTGAACCTTATCTTTCACCGGAACTATGGGAACTTTTTCCTGATACGTTGGACAATGAAGGCAAGCCTGTTGGATGGATAAATCGTCCTCTGAAAGATTTCTTGGAATTACTATATGGGAAATCCTTGCCGGCAAAGAAAAGAGTCGCTGGTAATTTTTCTGTTTATGGTTCTGGGGGTAAGATTGGCACTCATGACACGCCCCTAATTGACGGCCCAACAATAATAGTTGGACGTAAAGGAACTGTTGGGAGTCTCTTTTGGGAAAATGATGCAATATATCCAATTGATACAGTCTTTTATGTAATTCCACTCATCGGCTCTATGTTATTTATTTATCACCTTCTTGCGACTCAACCATTGAAAAATATGAATACTGATGCGGCTGTGCCCGGACTAAACCGCAAAAACGTTTACCGACTGGAATTTCCAGAGCCAAATTCAGAATTGCTACAGGTGTTTGAAAGAATCGTTAGTATGTTATGGATATTTAGGGCTAAAAACTTGAACGAGGTCGATTTATTGTTTCAGGTTCATTCCTTGCTATTGCCCAAGCTAATTTCTGGCAAAATTCGCATGAAAGATGTAGAGAACATAATCCAAGAGGTCATATGAACAAGAAAGCTGGCAAACTCATTCGACTATTTCTTGCTGATGGAACGGCATCTGGGCTTATAACAGCTGAACTCCTGAATTGGACGGGGCATGTACTAGCTGGCTCAAGAAGTCATTTAAGTGCCTTTCTGAATCGTGATGAACCAAAAAAACCCGGCATTTATTTTTTGGTTGGCGGAGACCCAGACAGACCAACGGTATATATTGGCCAAAGCGAAAATGTCCAAAAGAGGCTGAAACAACATAATAGTGATACAAGCAAGGATTTCTGGGAACGCACATGCGTGATAACAAGCAACAAAATCACACAGGCCCATACACTTTATTTGGAATCTCGTCTGATTGAGATTGCAAAACAAGCTGACAGTTCGAATGTTTCTAATCGAACATCCCCCAACACCACCTTTTTGCCTGAGGCGGACCAATCGGATATGGAAGTTTTCCTTGATCATGTGTTGTTGATCTTGCCAGTTCTAGGCCTCGGTTTTCTCAAGCGAATTAATGCTAGCAATGACTCATCTGAAATTTCAGAAAATCTAGAAGAAAGGCCAATCTTTCAGTTGATTCGAGATAAAGACGGCATTAAAGCTAAAGCCAAAGAAATTGATGGGGAGTTTGTTGTTCTGGAAGGATCAAATGCATTTGATAAGTGGAAAAATACGTCACACGCCGCTAGCTATGAAATATTGCATTCTTCTCTGGTTAGTTCTGGCAAACTTTATATTAAAGATGGTTTTGCTACCTTTAAAAAAGATGTCCCTTTCTCTAGTCCAAGTGCTGCTGCATCAGTCATTCTCGCGAGACAGGCTAACGGGAGAACCGAATGGAAAATTGACGATATTACCTACGGTGACTGGCAGGAAAAAAAATTAGCAGAAATAGCTACCGAAGACGATGTGAAATGAATCGATTATCTATCAAACCTGATTTAATTCGCTGGGCACGTGAACGTGCTGGGCTTCAAGTCGAAGACTTGATAACCAAGTTCAAGAAGCTGACTGAATGGGAAAGCGGTGAAACCCGGCCTACGTTTAAGCAGTTAGAAGCATTCGCCCATGCCGTACATGTCCCGTTTGGCTACCTTTTTCTAACCGATCCTCCTGAAGAATATATTTCAATTTCCGACTTTCGCACTGTTGCTGACAAGGCAAATACTAGACCCAGCCCGGATCTCCTTGACACGCTTTGTGCCATGTTGCGATGCCAGGCGTGGCTACGCGAGCACTTGATTGAAGAAGATATTGAACCTTTGACTTTTGTTGACAGCGCTCTTCTCTCCGACGAACCGGATACAGTAGGTCATGAAATGCGACGCACCCTCGGATTAGAAGAGGGCTGGGCGACGGAAATCAGCACTTGGCAGTACGCCGTTGATGAGATACGCCGGAAGATAGAGGAACTTGGCGTGATGGCCGTGATCAACGGAGTGGTCGGTAACAATACTCAACGACGCTTGAGTGTGACGGAATTCCGCGGATTCGCGCTTACAGACTCTTATGCCCCCTTAATTTTTGAGGATCCCAAGGCTCCACCTCTCTAGCAGAATAATCATCTACATTCTCAACCTCGACATCTGTAAGATGATTGTCAATATATTCGACTTCCGGTTGGTTTGGAGGTGATTGATAAGACATTGGCGTGGTTAATTCTCGGCTAATCATATCATCTTGATTTAACTGCATATCACTTGGCCAGCAAACTATATCACTGTTGTTGATTTGAATTATGCCTGATGGTAGATGAGTCGGACACTTGGAGTAAGCTTACGCTATATTAATTAGAGAGTAAGCAGGGTTACAATCTATCCTTTCATAAGGGCGCTGTTGACTCGGGGGATTACCTGAATGAATACCAACCATGCCGGAATATTCGTAGTTCAAGTCAGTTTACCGATTCGGCAATCCGGCCTCTTGCCTGTTATGCCCTTGAGGCACCCTCGGGTCTGTGCCGGGAATCCGGTGAAATAGCCATTCAGATGCTGAAATGTACGAGTGCTCATTTCAATGTCGGCTTGAATAAGCGGCTGGATTTTCCGGCGGCGACCCGACTGGCAATCATCCCTAAGGATACCAGATGTCAGTAAACATCGCAAAAATGCCTTTGAATCCGTCAAACCAATTGGGTGTTCAGTTATTTCCATTTTGGAAACAACTGCCATCGACAGCAAAAACTGTAAGACCCAGCACACCTTGACAACAGCATTTCGGTCTGCTGCCGAGTTAACATCTGTCAGGCCACCCAATTCCATATCTGAACAATCAATATCCTGAAAGAATTCATCACCAGGGAATTTGTGCTGGGTGATTAACAGATCAAACGGAGAAAGCATTTTGGCAAGGATTATTTCAATGAGATTCTGTAACGGATTCGGATAATATTCAATCCAGTGAGCAGTGGCTTTATCATAAATAACAGATAGTTATGAGCCGCCAGAAGATTATGATAGGGATGCCCTGATAACCCGCAGATTTTTTATTACTATTCAAGACAATCTGCACTCTGCCACAGACTTCAGACCAGGTGTCAGCCATGTCGATTCGGCGCAGAAACGACAAAATCAAGGTCAGGTGATCGTATGATTGACCGAGTGACAGATGACGGAGATGTTCGAACCACATACGACAATGTGGTACGGCATCTTAAAAACATCTCTGCCGATAACGGTCTATAGAAAGTAGCAACACCAAGCAATACTCGGCTGTTCAAAACGAGAACAATTAGCTCGCTATGAAACTGTAATCTGAATGTCGATAATTTTTCTTGGCTACAGTGTCTTCTATTCTATTGTGTTGTACAAGACTTCCGTTGGCACCAATATTGAATACTTTGTACAATCCTAAATTATTAGTTATATATGATTTGAGATTCCCAAGATGTCAAGACTGACAATATCAATACCCTAGGAGGTGAGCGACTGGGTCGAAGCGCAAATTGAAGCGGGGCGATATCACAATGCAAGTGAATATTTTCACGACTTAGTGCGCCACGATCAAGACCGCAATGAATCAACCATCCAGGAACTTCGCAATATCATGAACCGAGCTGAAGCCAGTGGAATTACCAATAGAACATTGCCGGATATAGTAAAGACTGCAAAGAGTAAAGCGAGGAAGAAGGGGCTTATCGGTAGAAATCACCGTTGACGCTGAACTAGACCTGATTGAAATCTATCTGCATGGTATCGAGTCTTTTGACCATAGTCAGGCAAAGCGTTATTTAAGCATGCTTTCTGACAAGATAGAAATCATTGCAGAAAACCCAAGTTTTGGTATTGATTATGATTTCGTGATTGATGGACTGAGACTTTACGAAAGCTCTTCCCATTCCATCTACTACAAACTCATGCCGACAGGTATCCGGGTCTTACGGATTCTTCATGGACGCATAGACCCTGCCCAGCATATCAAGTGACAAATTCAGATGAAATTACAAAGAAAGCATTCTTTTTGGGGTTGGATACTTATCTTTGGTCTTTGACCTAATCTGGAAAGATTGTCGATGCATAATCGAATGTGTTCATTTTTTAGGAGATATGACCATGCAAAAGATCTCATAGTGGGTAGTCGTGGAGTGGAGAACCAAACCAGCCATCAACGCTAATTTGAATCACTCGATATTCTTGATGCCGAATAACAAGCGGCAGTAATCAGATATTAATGAATAACCTGCTTCAAGCAAGGTAAGCGCAACAGGCTTTCAATGGCAAAATTTCGGATAACAAACAAGACAATTTGATATGTATCGGCCATCTATAAAACCTGAGCTTCTACGCTGGGCACGGGAGCGTGCAGGACTCCAAATCGAAGATTTGGCAGGAAAATTCAAAAAACCCCCAGAGTGGGAGAGTGGCAAAGTGCGGCCAACTTTTAAACAGGCAGAGGACTTTGCAAGAAAAGTTCATTTGCCATTTGGTTATCTTTTTCTACCTGAGCCTCCCGAAGAAACTATCCCAATCGAGGACTTTCGAACTTTCAAGGGAAAGTCAATAAAACGCCCAAGCCCGAATTTGCTTGATACGATATATATCTGCCAAAGACGACAACACTGGTATCAAGATTATGCGCTCACAAATGGCATGCCAGAACTTGACTTTGCTGCCAGCGTTACTGTCGACATTCCTCCCGAAATTGTTGCGGCAAGCATGCGAAAAACTTTAAGCTTTGACCTGGATACCCGCAGAAAATGCGCATCTTGGGAAGAGGCGCTCAGACTCCTCATTCAGAGTATTGATGAAACAGGTATTCTGGTCATGGTAAGCGGAATTGTGAAAAGTAACAGACACCGCACCTTGGATCCCAATGAGTTCAGTGGGTTCACACTCTATGATTCGCTCGCACCGCTAATTTTTGTTAACAGCATGGATTTAAGGAACATGCAAATGTTCACACTGGCACATGAACTTGCGCATATCTGGCTTGGATTTTCAGGCTTGTCTAACTATAAAGACACTCTGACTTCACAAAACCAAGAGGAAACATGGTGTAAAAAAGTAGCGGCAGAATTTCTGGTCCCATTGGACAAATTGCAGGTCGATTTGAGAAATGATGAGCTACTTTCAGATTCTCTTTCTCTCTTGGCATCACAATGTAAGGTGAGTAAACCCTTGGTTTTGAGGTGTCTCTATGATGCTGGCTTGCTGACAAAAAAACGCTTTGACAAGACTTGGAGGAAGGAGATTATAAGTTGCATTGAGCAATCTAAATTCGGCGCATGGGGAGGTAACTTCTACCGTACAACGCTTACTAGAGTTGGGAGGCGTTTTGTATATGCACTAGTAGCGAGCACTCTTGAAGGCAAGACTCTATACCGTGACGCATTCGGAATGCTGGGGATAAACAAGTCAAGAACATTTAACCGACTAGGAAAGGAAGCGGGTCTATTGGTTGAACAGAATATCTCCTTAACATGAAAACCTTTTCATTCAATATAAGCCAATGATCCGCAATCTCGATAATTCTATACCTGCGAGTGAAGTCGCCGTATTGTAAAGGAGAAGATGGGCAATTACGAGTGGATGTCAAGCTTGACCAAGAAACCGCATGGCTGACTCAGAGGCAGATGAGGGTTTTTCAAACCTCGGTCGTTATCGTTAATATAAACCTGCATCTGAAGAACATCTATGCCGACAATGAGCGGGAGGAAACAGCAACTATTAAGAAGTACTTTAATAGTTCAAACCGAGGGAGGGCGAAAGATACAGTGCTCTCTTCAGCACTATAACCTAGATGCCATCATTTCGGTCGGCTACCGGGTCAATTCCCGTCATGGCGTATTCTTCCGTCAATGGGCTTAAATGAACACTTGGTGCGGGGATTCACCGTGAACAGGGAAAGACTGGCAAAGCGCGGCTTGCGCGAGGCCACATGAAACACTTGGTCTGCTTTCCCGGACTCTTCAAAACCAGAAACTGCTAGACGATATCGCACAAGCCATGTTGGGTATAATCACCGGATATGCTGCCACATGGCACTTGCTTATGGAGTATGACGAGGATCAGCTACGGTTTCAAACCAGAAGCAGAAAACCCTGCAATCAGGCATTGGATGACGAACAAACACTCGATGCAATCGCAAGATTCCGGCAGGATCTTGATGCCAGGGATGGGGCATCGTCACTCTTTGTAAATTGCCGGGGAGATGCTCTTGAAGCCATTATCGGCAACATAGAACAAACCATGTTCGGTAAACCGCTCTACCAAACCCCGGGAGCAAAAGTTGCACATCTTCTCTATTTCATCATCAAGGACCACCCGTTTACCGATGGCAACAAGTGCATCGGCTCAATCCTGTTCCTTATGTACCTGTAACAGGAAAGAGTCACTCATCCGATCAACCCTCAAGCACTTGCTATTACTCTGCTGTCCCCGCCAGAATGAAAGCCATAAACGAAAATGATGTGGAAAATGCCGCACTCGAGTTACTGGGTGATTTGGGTTATACCATTGCACTTGGACCAAACATTGATCCTGACAGAGCATCCAGGGAACGAACCAGCTATAGCGAGGTATTGCTGACAGACCGACTGCGTAAAGCCTTCAAAAAACTAAACCCGCACCTGTCTGAAGATATATGGGAAGAGGTACTGCGCAAATTGATACAGATAGACACTCCTTCACTGATCAACGAGAACCACCGTCTTCATCGCTATCTAGTGGAAGGAGTTCCCATCGAAAGCAGACGAGAAGATGGCACCATCAGAGGAGATAGTGCCAGGCTGATTGATTACGACAATGCCGAGTCAAATGACTGGCTGGCGGTCAACCAGCTTACGGTAATCGAAAACGCACATAAACGCCGAGCCGATATAGTGATCTTTGTTAACGGGATCCCCTTGGTCGTGATCGAGCTGAAGAATCCCGGAGACGAAACAGCCACTCTTGAAGAAGCATTCAACCAGATTCAGACCTATAAGCAAGAGATTCCTTCCCTGTTTCGCAACAATGCCATGTTGATGACCTCGGATGGGCTTCATGCCCGTCTCGGTTCTCTTACCGCAAGTTTTGAACGCTTTATGCCATGGAAAACAGTGGATGGTTCGACAACCGCACAAAAAGGTGAACCCGAGCTGGAAACCATGATTAAGGGCATTTTCGAGAAGAGACGATTTCTGAGCTTGATTCGCAGTTTCATCGTTTTCGCTGACACGGGATCAGAAATATCCAAGATAATAGCTGGTTATCACCAGTTCCACGCAGTTCGGCGAGCTGTAGGATCCACACTGCGAGCGCTCTCTGGGCTGGATCAATCGCTAAGAGGCAATCCGGCCCAGTATGGACTGCCTCCAGATTCCCCAACAAATCCGGGAGATAAGCGTATAGGCGTGATTTGGCATACCCAGGGTTCCGGCAAAAGCTTCCTGATGGCTTTTTATGCAGGGCAGATAATTTCCCACCCGGCAATGGAAAATCCGACTGTTGTCGTGATTACAGACCGCAATGATCTGGATGACCAGCTATTTTCAACCTTTTCAATGTGCCGGGACCTGCTCCGTCAGACCCCACAGAAAGCAGAGAGCCGTGAGGATTTGCAGAAATTGCTCAGTAGGTCATCAGGCGGTGTCGTGTTTACAACCATACAGAAATTCGCCCCTGAAAACAGGCAGGAAAAATATCCGCTGCTTACTAATCGGAGTAATGTGATCGTCATTGCCGATGAAGCGCACCGCAGTCAGTATGGGTTTCGGGCAAAGGTAGCCCAAAAGACTGGGAAACTGTCTTACGGGTTCGCGAAATATCTGCATGATGCATTGCCGAATGCCTCCTTTATTGGCTTTACTGCCACGCCGGTTGAAAAAACAGATGTAAACACACCTGCTGTATTTGGAGAATACATTGATATCTACGATATCAACCAGGGCGTTGAAGATGCCGCAACCGTGCCGATCTACTATGAAAGCCGTCTAGCCCGAGTTCAACTTGACGACGAAAAAATGTCGACAATTGATGATGATGTGGCTGACTTGGGCGAAGATGACGATAGCGATGAGCAGCTAAAGCGAAAATGGGCGAGCATTGAAGCCATAGTTGGTGCAGAACAGAGATTAAGGCTTATTGCAAAGGATCTTGTCGAGCATTTTGAGGACCGCCTTGTCAGCCTGAACGGGAAGGCAATGGTTGTATGCATGAGTCGAAGAATCTGTATTGCGCTCTACAATGAAATTGCCCGGCTACGGCCCGATTGGCATGCTGATGCCGATGACAAGGGTGAAATAAAGGTCGTCATGACCGGAGCGGCATCGGATCCCCTTGAGTGGCAGCCTCATATCGGCGGCAAGGTACGCAAAAAGTTGTTGGCGAAACGTACCAAGGATCCCAATGACGGATTGAAAATCGTGATCGTTTGCGACATGTGGCTGACCGGTTTTGATGCTCCCTGTATCCATACCATGTATGTTGACAAGCCCATGCGCGGACACGGACTCATGCAGGCAATTGCACGCGTCAACCGGGTTTTTCGTGACAAGCCCGGCGGCTTGATCGTGGACTATATCGGCATCGCACAAAACCTGAAATCTGCCTTACGCGATTATTCGAATGATAACCAGAAGCATGCTGGGATTGACACGGCCAAAGCCGTTGAATTGCTGATGGAGAAATTCGAGATTGTCAAAAACATGTTTCATGGTTTTGACTACCGCAAAGGACTATACGGGTCGAATAAGGATCGACTGAAAATACTTGCCAGAGCCATCGAATGGATACTTGACATGCAGGCAAGGGATTCCTCCAGAGAAACTACCAAGGACGGCAAGAAGAATGCTCGTCGCCGATTCAACGACGCAGTGCTTGCACTGACGAAATCTTTTGCGTTGGTCTCGTCCAGTGATGAAGCACGCCAAATCAGGGAAGAAGTCGGCTTCTTCCAGACCATTCGCGCTGCCCTTGTCAAGAGCAAGCCCAGCTCAGGAAAATCGAATGCCGAACGCGACCTGGCGGTGCAGCAGATTGTCAGCGGAGCAGTGACCTCAACCGAAATCATCGACATACTAAAAGCGACTGGAATAGAGTCGCCAGACATTTCCATCCTGTCTGACGAGTTCCTGGCTGAAATTCAAAAAATGGAGAAAAAGAATCTTGCAGCAGAAGCTTTGCGCAAGCTAATCAACGGCGAACTCCGCTCAAAAAGCCGCATTAATATCGTACAGACTCGTGCCTTCAGCGAGAGATTACAGAATGCAATTGCCCGCTATCATGCTAACGCCATTACAGCCGTAGAGGTTCTCCAGGAATTGATCGATCTAGCCAGGGAAATTCGGGATGCCCATCGACGTGGTGAAGAGTCTGGACTGAGTGAGGAAGAAATTGCATTCTATGATGCCCTTTCAGAAAACAAAAGCGCGGTTGAGGTTATGGGAAATGATCATCTTTGCGTCATCGCCCAAGAGCTGCTCAATGGACTGAAGAACAATGTCTCCGTGGACTGGCAACGCCAGAAGTCAGCTCGTGCACGAATGCGGGTTTTGGTGAAGCGAATACTGAAAAAGCATGGGTATCCACCCGATCTTCAGGACGATGCAGTCAAAACCGTTCTGCAACAAGCCGAAGCCTTTTGTACGAGTTGGGATATCTGACCCAAACCGAATACATTGGAAAGACGATATTATCGAAATCGATGCCCAGCTTCAGCACCAAGGATCTGCTCTAACCGACAACAGTTGGCAGAGTTTATTGGACCACAACGTTAAAAACCATCTACAAGCATGTGAACAACGTGCTTCATTGACAGGTGGTTGGATGAGTCGGCAACTGACGCATAATTTGCGACTGCTCAGCAGGAGGGCGGACACCAAGTTGAGCATTTTATTGCGAATCATATTGATAAAGGCTCGGTCCCCTGGTTCAGTATTTCAAGATAGGCTCGATACGTGAAAATCTTGTTTCGTTGTTTACCCGTGACCTCTTTGACAATGTCAATATCTTCAAGAAAAGCGAGATTTCTCAAAACGGTTGGTAGCGAACTACCCGTCTCTGCGGTAATCTGGCTGGTTGTCAGGATTGGACGATGTTGCATCAGTACATGAATTGCCAATGCTGATGATGTCGACCGATTGCTGTTTTCAATCGTATTTCGATCTTCCTTGAAAAGCTTGATGATCGACTGGGCCGTTTCAGTTGCCTGCTCTGATGTTTCAATCACCCCCTCAAGAAAAAATTCAATCCAGTCCTCCCAGTTTCCGGTTTCACGCACCGATTGCAATAATTCGTAATATTGATCACGATGTGTTTTCAGATAGAGACTCAAATAAAGCAATGGCTCTCGCAGAATTCCTTCCACACAAAGGATTAATGTTATGAGCAGCCTTCCCAAGCGACCGTTTCCATCCAAAAACGGGTGAATTGTTTCAAACTGCAGGTGAGCAAGTGCCGCTTTCACAAGCACGGGTATCTGGACCAACTCATCATGCAAGAATTTCTCGAAGCTATCCAGGCACATCATTAATTTACCTAATTACCACCAATCATAAGCAGGTTTTGTGATACAATGGGACAGATGCAACCACTTGATTAAAAAGGAGTATATCCATGAAGCGAAATCCTGTCCAGTTCCAGAAAGGCCTCAGTCTCAACGAATTTCTCGAACATTACGGAGACGAGGACAAGTGCCATGACGCACTGTTCCGGCTGCGCTGGCCGGACGGC
>JAPOSW010000027.1 GCA_026709505.1 Gammaproteobacteria bacterium
ACCATCAAATGGACTGAGGCAGTTCTTCGGTATTCGAGTTGATCCAGAAAGGAAGATATGCCCGGCGTCGACGCCCAGAGGATGAATCGCTTATGACAATTTTTCCGTCATCAACAGCTTCTTTCAACAAGCGAGAAACCACTGCGGCATTTTTCTCGGCAATACCGAATCTTTCTCTCAATGTAGCATTGGTCATCTTACGGTGAGTGACATAGCAAAGACAGGCATGCAGGTAGCATGCACGGATACGATCCGGCCTGCTCAAATCCTTGAGGTCCTTGTGAGCAAAGAGGATCGCGCACGTGAAATCTCCCGGAATTTCAAACCGGTGCAGGCAACTGATATAATTCCACTTGAGTGATGACCTTGTCAATTCCGCTACCACGTTCTTCGCAGATGCCAAAACGTCGCATCATGGAGGCTAGTGTTTCGTTTCGGGATCGTGGCGGAGTATCGATAAAACGGGCTGTAGAAACTAAGGGTGATCCAGGGTTGGTGATCTCAATGCGGTTTTCAAATATTTCTACCATTGGTCCAGCACCTGAGATAAAAAAATCTTGGTGAATTAGGGCATTTGCCACCAGTTCCCGTATAGCAAGTTCCGGATACATCGGCACTGTCTCGCGAAGTGCCTGATCAATGATTTCGTTGCTTGGAAGCAGGGCGTTGATGTAGGTAATCGAATCTTCAAACCCGCTAGCATATCCTTTAGAGCTCTGTTTTTCTCTAAGCGTCTCAATTTTGCTTGTACCACGGTACTGAATAATGCGTAAGGCTTTGCGGCCAAGTCCAGGGAAATCTGAGAGTCGCTTTGCTAACAGGATAGCCCCATAATTTGTGATATCCCAGCCACCGGCAGGACAGATATTGATAAGACTGTCCTCCGACAAGGCTTCCATGATACCGTCTCGATTCGATGGCAGCGGTGCTCCCAGCAAACCGAAATAGCTCGGATAATCCAGCAGATTTAAAACTTTTTCTGCATCGAGGTGTTCTGCTGCAATCAATTTCTCAAAAGGCTTCTGATCGAAAATTCGCCAGAGTCTGCGCTCGCGATCAGGAGCCTCCTTAAGAGGCTTTTTGACCTCGGCTATACGTATATATTCCGTGCCTTTAAAGCTAACTGGTTGATAAGCAGCACGTTCAATTTCCAGAATAACCACTCTCTTATTTTCAACATGTACGGAATCAAAACGGAAATATATCTTGGGGCTTGACAGGCGCAATAACCAGCTCTCAAGTGCCTCATTGCCTTTTTTGGCAGTGGCAGGATCAAAGTTTGTCCCGGCGATGCTATGAGTTTCATTATTGATCCCCCAGAGCACATACCCATGCGCTTTGCCATTAAGAGCTGCTGCGTTGGAGAGTGCTGAAATATACTCGCCGATTTCTTCGGGATTGGCGTTATTGCATTTCAATTCCACCCATTCCGCTTCACCAATAAAATGGCATAGTTCGTGAACTAGGTTGGCTAGGTATTCGGCAGAGCGGGTCAAGTTCATAGAGAAATCTGATTTATAGAGGTATCAGTAATGGCATGTCTTGCCTGTCAATAAAGATTGTCAAGAACGCTCAATTATTCGAACACGGCAAGGTTATTGCTTCTTGCTGGTCTTTGTCCAAGTTCCTGGGTTCATTCTCGTATTAATGGGTTACCGCCTCTGTTGACCCTGCATTATCAAGCAAAATTTTACCGTGATTTCATGCCTATGGGCAAGCTCGTGGTGTTGTGGAAGTGGCTTCGCACCACGCCAGACTCGATTGGACTGAATCTCATATCTTGCCAAGGATCCGGCATGCGCTGTCCCCGTATCAGTCGTATATAGGCTGCTGGTGTTATATATCTGTTGCTCCGGGGTTAGGGGCTGAAATCTGGATCCGTTGTATTGCCATCATAATTTTGCTGGCCTGTATCTGGATCAACAAAAATTGGCCCCCGACATTTGCACCCATCCCGCCCGGGCTATAAGCATAGCCATCAGAGCGGCGGTTAGTGCTGCTAATTTACAAAATTGAGGGGGTGACTTTTGTAAAAGGTTCATTTTGGTTTTTCTCCTTTTCAGTTATTCACTTGTGAAAGGAAAAGCAGTCGGTTTGAGTTTCAATCATCATTTTATTCCTAAATTCTATCCAGAAAGCAGGCGAAGAAAGGGGATTGAAATTGCCTCTAAAAGTGTCTGATAATGCCTGTTATCGGACATTTTGAAAATCACGAAATCACCATGAAAACCGACCTCGAGTACACGCCTTCCTCCTTCATCGATATTCAGGCAAGCATGGATTTTTCCATGACCTCGGAATTCGTAATCGAAATCCTGCGCTTGTCCAAGTCTGAGAACACGAAACGCACATATCGATCACAATGGGTCTTGTGGATTGACTGGTGCAACGCAAAAGGGATTAATCCTGTACCTGCCGACCCCGTCATGGTTGCCGAGTATTTGGCCTATCGATCCGAAAGTGTGAGTGCTGCAACTGTGCGCATGGCACTGGCCGCCATCAATGTCTTATACGATCTGGGCGGTCATGCCATACCCGGCACACTCCCAGTTATGAAAACGGTCATGCAGGGTATTGCCCGTAAGTTGCAAGCGGGGAATCAGAAACAGGCTAGAGCACTGGATACAGAAGCAGTAGCCGCGATTCGAGGTTCCATCAATGACAAAGCAGACCTGAAACTGAAATCTGCCGAGACCATGGCACTGGTGCAGATGATTTCGGATTCTGGATTGCATAGATCCGAATTAGCCGCACTGACCTGGGACGATATTGAAATCCAGCCTGACGGATCGGGGCGGATA
>JAPOSW010000017.1 GCA_026709505.1 Gammaproteobacteria bacterium
ACAATAGAATATAGGCAAAGGCCTAAAACATGCCCGTAACTGGAATTGCCGGTCCATGGCAGATGATGCCGTGTCATGTGTGGTGAGATGATAGTCTAATCACGATAGGAACGGGGTTACGAGATATAGCGACGAAACGAACTCTTTCAGGTCCTAGCGTGATAATGGACCTGTATGTGAATTTGATACTAATAGCTTTATTTTATTCTATTCTATTCTATTGGAATTGCATTTCTTTTATCATGGAAAAGGGATAGGAGCGGTCCTGTCCGCTTGTATGTATCAGGCATGTTATTACCCGGATTTACTTTCATGCTTTTGTATTTGCCATTTTATATTCTGAGCAAAGTAACATGAAAGCCACTTTGATCGCAGGTTTTGTTTTGTTAGCGTTTGTGTCGAAAGCAGTTGCGCAGGATGAACTCTATCTTGAAAATAGACCTTATCTTGATTTCAACCAATTTCAGGCTTTAGTTAATGTCAATGATCTTAGTTACATGGAAAATTTAGGGGCTTATATACAAAGGTTGACAAACTGGAAAATGACGGGCCTGCAACCCACATTAGGGACTCAACCAGAGCATCACCTTCCCTCATGCCCCACTTCAGCATCCATTGCATGGACTTGAAGAGGTAGATTCATTTTTGTCAACCTATGTATATAAGTCCCAAAATTTAATCCTTGCTGGCCAGACTTTTTTGAACGCTCCCAGTATGAAAAGGCTTCTTCCAATTCACAAGTATGTGGTCAGCACGGTGGAATGTGATAAAAAGCTTGGAACAAATTATTATGAGAAAACAAGCTCTCCAGTGGATGGCCTGGCTCTCGAATGGCAGATTCAGGCAAGCGATGCGAGAAACATACTTCAAAACGCAGCCAAGGAACTAGATATTAATATTGACGACGACAGTCTTAATAAAGCGATAGACAATCTTGTTACTTCTTCCAGATATAATGAAAGTTCAGAATGGATATCCTATGCAGGGATATTATTGGAATTGGAAAGTCAAAATAACCCAGGTCTAGAAATAAGAAATTTATATGATTCAGGATTAAAATATGCCTTGGGCTCAGATCAAGGGCGTGCAGTTTGGGTAGAGGGTAAATTTATAAGCAAGTGCGATGTAGCGAAATGGGTCAGGAATAAAAAGTTTGGAAAATGGAATTTTGTGCGAAGTCAAAAGCTGGAATCATTAGTAAAGCAATCTTACGAGCAACAAGCATTGCAACAAAACAACATGGAATTTCCGGGTGATTTAGTAATTATCACTTTTGATCAGCTAGGAAATAACCCCGCTGACCAAAAGTTCATTGCTGAATGCGACTCAAACAAGGTTGTGCTGGACAACGTATCCTCGGCTTGTAGGGACAAACTTGGGTTGAACCCTATCCTCTGAAAGAATACACGTCAAATTCGTTTGGAGATTTCTCATGCGACCAGCATGAGAGATATAATCTTCACAGACTACGCCGGGGTGGCGAAATTGGTAGACGCGCCAGACTCAAAATCTGGTTGGGGAAACTCAGTGTCGGTTCGAATCCGACCCTCGGTACCACATTCTCCGTTCAACGGGAAATGGCCCGATGAATCGCCTTGACAACGCCATCAGCAAGTTTTTCAAGTTGTCTTGAATCCTTCCCCTCCAACATGACCCGAAACAAGGGTTCGGTTCCGGATGCACGTAAAACTATCCGCCCTGAGGGTCCCAGCTTGCTCTCAGCGTCCGAGACCGCATTCCTTACCGCTGGATGCTGTTCGATGAAACTTCCCTGGCCGGCTTCAATCGGGATATTCATGGCGCATTGAGGATAGTATTTCATCGCTCTGGCAAGTTGACTCAAGCGCTCTCCTGTTTCACGCATTGCCGTTAAAACCCCCAGTGCGGAAACAATGCCATCACCGGTTGTGGATTTGTCCAGACACAGGATATGGCCGGAAGTTTCTCCTCCAAGTTCCCAGCCCCTTGTGATCATTTCCTCGCGCACATAACGATCTCCAACCTTGGTTCTGGCAAAGGGGATATCCACGTCCTGTAGAGATTCCTGTAGACCCAGATTACTCAGAATGGTGCCGACAACACCAGAAATGGCACTGCCCTTGCGCTTTCGATGAGCAGCCAGGATATACAGCAGTTGATCGCCATTTACCTCCGAACCATCTTCATCAATCATCAGCATGCGATCCGCGTCGCCGTCAAAGGCAATACCGAGGTCAGCGCCTGACTCACGCACCCTGGACTGGAGCTTGCGCATGTCTGTTGAGCCGCACTCCTGATTGATGTTATACCCGTCTGGCTCAGCATTCATGACGGTCAAATCAATCCCCAGTCCGGAAAATACGCGTGGGGCGACATCATAGGCCGCTCCATTTGCGCAATCCAGCACCACATGCAGATTCTCTAATGAAGTCTCCGGATCAATCGTATCCTTGCAATAATCGATATAGCGTTTACGGGCATCATCCATTCGATAAGCCTTTCCCAGAAGTTCTGCGGCAACACAGTCGGGCGGTTGCATCATGAGCTGTTCGATCTCGGCGAGTGACGGGTCATTGATCTTGTCGCCGGTTGTGGAGAAAATCTTGATGCCGTTATCGTAATGGGGATTATGCGAACCACTGATTACAATGCCTGCACCAGCATCCGTCGTACGAGTCAGGTATGAGATGCCCGGGGTGGGCAGCGGTCCCAGCAAAGCAGTATCCTTGCCCGCCGAGCAAAGCCCGGCTTCAAGGACTGATTCGAGCATATAGCCGGAGAGTCGCGTATCCTTGCCAATCAGGACAGGACCGGATTGGCCAGACCTATTGAGGTATTTCCCAATCGCCCAGCCCAGCTTGAGGATTGTGTCTGGGCAGATTGGCTCGACTCCTACTCGTCCTCGAACACCGTCGGTTCCAAATAATGAGAGGGTCATCCTCTCTGCCGCAAGGCAGCGGCCTCGCTATGTTTACAGCGGAACCGGATTCTCCGCATCACTATCCCCAATGTTCTTTTTCGGTTTCTTCCTGGCTGAACTTCCGGATTTACGACGTTTTGACTTGTTGTTGGACGAAGGTTTGGCCGGTGGCGTGGGTTGCTTGCCATCCATGATTTCATCAACCTGATTCGCATCCAGCGTCTCCCATTCGAGCAAGGCCTGAGCCATGACTTCGACCTTGTCACGGCTCTCGCACAGAATATTCCTGGCGCGGTCATACTCCTCGCCGATAATGCGGCTTACCTCGGACTCGACTTTCTCTGCCGTGTCCGGACTGACGTTTCGATGGGTTGCCATCTCGCGCCCCAGAAACACTTCACTCGAGTTTTCACCATAAACCCGTGTACCCAGCAAGTCGCTCATTCCCCACCGTGACACCATATTCTGGGCAAGCTGCGTTGCTTGCTCAAAATCATTGGATGCTCCCGTGGTCATCTGATTCATGAACAGCTCTTCTGCAATCCGCCCCCCCATCAATACGGCAATCCGTGTTAACAGATATTCGCGATTATGACTGTAGCGATCTTCCTCGGGAAGCTGCATGGTCACACCCAGCGCCCTGCCCCTCGGAATGATCGTCACCTTGTGGACAGGATCGGCATGCTCCTTCAGGACCTTGGCGACTACGGCATGGCCAGACTCATGATAGGCGGTATTCTTCCGCTCTTCTTCCGGCATTACGATTGAGCGCCGCTCCACTCCCATCAGGACCTTGTCTTTCGCCAGTTCAAACTGTTCCATGCTCACCAGCTTGAGGCCCTGGCGAGCTGCCAGCAAGGCCGCCTCGTTAATCAGGTTGGCAAGATCTGCGCCCGAGAATCCCGGCGTGCCTCGGGCAATGATGGCGGGATCAATGTCCTTGTGCAAAGGCACTTTCTTCATGTGCACCTTGAGAATCGCCTCACGGCCACGGATGTCAGGCAACGGCACCACAACCTGGCGATCAAACCGGCCGGGTCTCAGCAATGCCGGATCCAGCACATCAGGACGGTTTGTTGCCGCAATAACGATCACTCCTTCGCTCGCATCAAACCCATCCATTTCGACCAGCAGCTGGTTGAGAGTTTGCTCTCTTTCATCATGCCCGCCACCAAGACCTGCGCCACGCTGGCGGCCAACCGCATCAATCTCATCGATGAAGATGATGCAGGGCGCATGCTTCTTGGCCTGATCAAACATGTCCCTGACCCTCGAAGCACCGACTCCGACAAACATTTCAACGAAATCCGACCCCGATATGGTGAAGAACGGGACTTTTGCTTCACCGGCTATTGCCTTGGCCAAAAGCGTCTTGCCTGTACCAGGATTTCCGGTCATCAAAACACCGCGTGGAATGCGGCCGCCCAGCTTGCGAAAACGAGACGGATCTTTCAGAAATTCAACCAGCTCCTCAACCTCGTCCTTGGCTTCATCGACACCTGCTACATCCTCGAATGTGATATGGTTCTTGTCTTCGGTCAGCATCCGCGCCTTGCTCTTTCCAAAGCTCAGGGCTCCGCCGCGTCCTCCACCCTGCATCTGGCGCATGAAGAAGATCCATACGCCAATCAGCAGCAGGATCGGAAACGAGCTGATCAGCAGATGCATTAGCAGAGAGGTCTCTTCAGCCTTTTTGGCCTTGATATCGACCCCGTTGCTGAATAGATCATCAACCAGCTTGGGATCGTTGGGTGCATAAGTGATGAAGGACTGGCCGCTTTGCGTGGTTCCGCGAATGACCTCATTGTCAATTTCAACGGCTGAGATCTTCCCACTCTTTACTTCGGCCAGAAAGGTCGAATAGCCGATTTCGTTTACATCACGCGATGTATTGCCGGTGAAATTATTGAAAACCGACATCAGAACCATGGCAATAACAAGCCACAGAATTAAATTTTTGGCAAGATTAGACAAAATATCTTTTCCTCAGATACCCATGTTGATATTTCATGCATTGAATTATAAGCCACAGTTGGTCACTACGCTCAGCTCCAGACGCATTTTGCGGTCAAGTCATGTAGCCTTTCGCCAACAGATAAACTTCTCTTGATTCTGATCGGGATGCTCCCGGCTTGATCATGTATATCCGGGCGAACTTCTCGGCATACATCTCTCGCACATCCGGGGACGAGCTGCCTTCAAACAGCTTGGTCAATACGCTGCCGCCGGATTTCAGGGCTTTGCCGCAAAACTCCAGAATCGATACTTGAATGCTTTCGGCATTGGCCTGATCAACAATTGCGATACCTGATATATTGGGGGACATATCGGATAAAACAAGGTCTAGCAGGCAACCATCAAAACAATCGATTATTTTTTTCTGAACGGCAGGATTCGTAAAATCACCCCGGACAATCCGGACCCCTTGAATCGGTTGCATTTCAAGAATATCCACCCCGACAATCCGGCCCCTATCCGATGACTTTGCCGAAATATACTCGCACCATCCTCCGGGCGCGGCTCCCAAGTCAGCAATCCAGTACGAAGGATTGATCAAGCGGTGTTTGCAGTCAATCTCGTTCAACTTGAATACCGAACGGGCTCGATAACCCTGCATACGGGCCTTTCGCACATGCTGATCCCGGTTTTGATTTCTTGCCCAGGCTCGAGACTTGGCCTTTTTTCGGCTACGCGACATGGCATCCCCTCCAGAAAGTGCACCAATGTGCTGCGCTTGAGCTGACGGTTCCATATCGCCCTCGGCATGGCTCAAGCAGGTTCTGGATCGGACAAGCCATAAAAAGACACACTGACTTCATTGCCCTTGATCGGCTGCCCAGGAACCAGCAGGCTGAAGATTAACGAACAAAACGCCGGTACAACATATCCACACGAAAATGTCCTGGATGTCTGAAGGTTCCGAAAACGCTGCTTGATGGCCTTATCTCAGATAAATGACGTCATTACAGGCTTGTCGTTGGCAGCACACATTGAAACCACCTGAATTATATTCCATGATCGTTGATGGAATTCCATGCAGCCAGATGTTTGCATCCACAGACCGATAGATTTTCTGTTGACCCTATCTCGGTAACAGGAACATTCCGGAACACCATGTCCCCAGCCTATTCTCAACTGCCGGAATTCTGCCAGAGAAGTACTCAACTGCTGTTGCTGAATCCAGCGGGTTAAAGACTGAAGCTATTTTCGCAAGTCGAGGTACGAGCTCAATTTTCTGAATCTACAAACCTGAAAACGATTTGAGCATGAGCTTGCTGCCAAGGCCACCATCAACTGAGGATATAATATACTGCAAGGCAATAACATTCTTTTTTTAAATGAAACGGAAAACACGGACAGCGGCCTTTGCAATTGGATTATTCTTGGCCGCATTGCTGATTGCCGCTTGTGGTGGGGGAGGCGGAGCATCAACCATATCGGTTTCTCCTGGCCCGGCGGACCCGGACCCGGTTCCACAGCTATCACAGAGACCTGCTTCACGGTTATCCTCTGATACAGTACTGAAAGAAGCGGTCCGCTCTTCTGGACAAATGGTCGGAGTCGGCCCGGCGTTTCGGCATGAGAGGCCAGCACAAAGCGATCTTGACACCGCAACACAGATTGGAAACAGCGAATATCGATCTGGGCGTTGGCACGATGTGCAAGGACGTGATGGCAGTACAACAGCCTCGGAAATACTGGCGTTTATCAGGTCATTTCTGAGACAGGCTATCGATGAGGCCGGGCATGACATCGATCTCTACAGTGTTGATTACGGGGAGCAAAAGACGCTCCGTATCGGCAGCGAAACCAGGCAGAACGAACGGAAGGCAATTCTGCAGTCGCTGCAGAACATCAACACGGCGCTCCCCTATCAGCAGCGGATTCTTCTTGGCGAAGACATATCAGAGCGTGCAAACCCTGATGAAATAACTGAAGGAGAAATTCATATCCATGTAACAAGCGGCAAGGAAGGCTGGCCCCGCGAAATTTTTGAGGATGACGAACCCGAGTTGATCGATAGGATTCTCGGAATCGGTGGGAGCACTATCCGAGAAAACCAGAGGTTCAAGGTCATCGGAGGCTATGTTTTTATTGACAGGAATGCCGTAGAGAGGGTCCGTTCCCCCGCCCGCTGGGAATTTGTAGCCACCCATGAACTGCTGCATGCCATCGGGATTTCCGCACACGTAGACCCAGACCCGCAGTCGGGCTACCCCGAGTCTGTATTGGTACCTCTGTTGGACCCGAGAATAACCGAAGTGCCGCGCCTGTTCACAACACTAGACGGAGAATTGCTTCTTGTTAATCAGCTTCTGGACCCAGGAACCGCTATTTCAGATTTAACGTCGGATGATTTCGACTTCTGGGAGGTGGATGGATTTCATCTGCTTGGCACCATGAAAATGGCAGACGATGACGACCCGGTTGTTGAGTTTGGAGTCGGCCTTCGCAATGGCCTTGCCAAGCCCTGGGCAACAGGACCCACCGCAATCAGGCCGCTCCGCACCAATCCAGAGTTTGCTGGACATGAAACCGCTACCTGGAGAGGCTCTCTTCTTGGATTTACTCGTCAGGATCTCACAACAACAGGAGATGCGATGATCGAACTCAATCTCCGGAACTGGCAAGGCCTCGCTGCATTTTCACAAATCGAGACCTGGCAAGAAAATGGCCACCCTGGAGCAAGGGGAAGCGGCGAGATTTGGAACGATGGAGACTTGTCATACACCATCCAGACACATGCCAATCGGGGAATTGACGGATTTGAATCAATAGCAGCAGACGGTAATGATCCGGGCTCAGTGACAGGTGTTTTTACCGGGAATCTTCATCAGGGAGCGGCGGGCATTCTGGAACATCCAAATCTCTCTGCCGCTTTTGGCGGTGTTCGAGGAGACCCGGAATAGAAACAGAGGGCTAGGCCTGCAAGTCCCTCCCATGCGTATGGCAACATCGCAATCAGGGAAATCTCGGCAGCAATCGTCAATTGCCTGACCTCTTTCATTGTGGTCATGCACGTGCAAATGGCCTCAATACCGATTGCCGCCATTGGGCAATCCTTGCCTATTCACCGGGCTAGTCCCACCTAGCCGAGCATGCCAAATGTCAAAATATGTCTTCTGCAATCAGTCCTGGCTTCATCTCCAAAACGTGTTTTTGGAGAGATAAGACACAGCATTCCCTGAACCTGGCTCGTGATCAAGCCCCCGATTCATGGTTTGCGGAATTACTCTTCTTCCCCGTCCGAGTCATCAAATGCCAGCTCGCGGTCGACTAGCTGGACAACCGCCATGGGTGCACTGTCACCACGCCTATATCCACACTTCAGTACGCGAAGATAGCCACCCGTTCGATCTTCGAAATGCGGGCCTAGATCCTCGAATAGCTTGGTCACGATCTCGCGATTGCGAAGTCTTGAAAAAGCAATTCTTCGGTTTGCAAGAGACGGCTTCTTGGCAAGAGTTATAAGCGGTTCTGCAAATCGCCGCAACTCCTTGGCCTTTGGCAAAGTAGTCCGTATCTGCTCATGCAAAAACAGGGAATTGGTCATGTTCGAAAACATGGCCTTGTGATGAGCCGATGTCCTGTTCAGTGAACGGCCTGATTTTCGATGTCGCATAACTACTTCAAACCCATGCGTGTACCATCCTCACTGACCACCAGAGAGGGCGGAGGCCAGTTCTCGAGCTTTACGCCCAGCTCCAGATTTCGCTGTGCCAGGACATCCTTGATCTCAGTCAGGGATTTCTTGCCAAGATTGGGAGTTTTCAGCAACTCGTTCTCGGTATGCTGAACCAGATCGCCGATATAATAGATATTCTCTGCCTTGAGACAGTTCGCGGAACGCACCGTCAATTCAAGGTCATCAACGGGCTTCAACAACGCCGGTTCTATTTCCGGTTCTTCCTCAATCTGATTCAGAATGATCGATTCATCAAGGTTCACAAACACGGAAATCTGATCGTGCAGAATCGTCGCAGCTCGACGCAATGCCATCTCGGGATCAATAGTGCCATTGGTCTCAATGTCAATCACCAGTCGATCCAAATCGGTGGATTGTTCAACCCTGGCATTCTCGACAGAATACGCAATCTTGTTGATAGGGCTGAACGATGCATCCAGCGGTATCAGGCCAACCGAATTCAATTCATCAATGCCCCGGTCGCGACTCTCTGCCTTGACATAGCCCCGGCCACGCTTGATGCGAAGATGCATATCCAGAACCGCATCCTTGGAAAGTGTAGCAATATGGTGATCGGGAAACGGCATATCAATGTCATCGGTTAACTGTATATCCTTGGCATTTACCGTGCCCGGTCCTTTCTTGGTGAGTCTCAGTTCGGCCTCGTTCCGGGTATGCATAATGATCGGCAACGTCTTCAGGTTCATCAGAATGTCTATGACATCTTCCTGAACGCCTTCAATCGTTGAATACTCATGAAGAACACCCTCGATGTGCACTTCGGTTACAGCACAGCCGGGCATTGACGACAACATGATGCGCCGCAAGGCATTGCCCAGAGTATGGCCGAGGCCTCTCTCAAGAGGCTCGATTATGATTCGCGAATTTCGCTCGTCGATCTGATCCTTCTCAATCAGCCTGGGTCGAAGAAAGTCAACCGTTGGATCCTGCATTTTCATACCTCATAACTTATGCAATGCGATGCATAAAACAAACAATCTGGAATCAGGGTTATTTCGAATACAGCGCAACGACCTGCGCTTCATCAATATCGGCATACAAGTCAACTCGTTCCGGATAAGCCTTGAGCAAGCCTTTGAACTTCTCGGCATCTACATCCACCCATGATGAACCATCCATTTGCTGGGATATGCCAAGAGCATGTTTGATTCGAATCTGGTTCTTGCATTTGTCGACCACTTCAATCTCATCGCCAACGCTGACCCTGAAAGAGGGTATGTTAACCTTGCGGCCATTGACCATGATGCCCTTGTGGCTGACCAGCTGACGGGCCTCGGCACGGGTTAATCCAAAACCCATTCGAAAGACCACATTATCCAAACGACGTTCAAGCAGCAGCAGCAGGTTGAACCCTGTTGAGCCTGAAGTTCTCGCCGCTTCCCTGTAATAGTTTCTGAACTGTTTTTCAAGTACGCCATACATTCTCCGCATTTTCTGTTTCTCGCGAAGCTGGGTTCCATATACACTCGACTTGGGACGACGGCCGGCAACCTTGGTGCCGGGAATGCGATCAAATTTGCACTTGTCAGCGATCGTTCGCTCGGGACCTTTCAGAAGCAGGTCAACGCCTTCCCTTCGGGATAGCTTGCAGGTCGGGCCTGTATATCTTGCCATTGGCTTCTCCGAAACTAAAGATGGGTTAAACAGTCACACGCGGCGCCGTTTTGGCGGCCGGCAGCCATTGTGCGGTATTGGCGTGATGTCAGAAATAGAGTGGATTTCAAGGCCCAGTGCATTCAATGCGCGGACTGCAGAATCGCGCCCCGGACCGGGGCCCTTGATTTTCACCTCAAGCTGCTTCACGCCAATTTCCTGGGCTTTCTTGCCGCAAATGCCGGCTGCAGTCTGGGCGGCATAAGGAGTGCTTTTTCTTGAGCCCTTGAATCCGGAATTCCCCGCTGAAGCCCAGCACAGGGTATCACCATGCCGGTCGGTGATGGTGATGATGGTATTGTTGAAGGTTGCATGAACATGCGCAATGCCTTCGCTCACATTCTTGCGAATTTTCGCTCTCGATCTGCCTGTCGGAGTATGCTTGGACATAAATCAGCCTGATAATCGTTAATGCATTAAGTGGGGCTACTTCTTGACCGGTCTCGGCGGCCCCTTGCGGGTTCTGGCATTGGTCTTGGTACGCTGTCCGTTAACCGGCAAACCACGTCGATGCCGCATGCCACGATAGCATCCCAAATCCATCAGCCGCTTGATATTCATGGAGATTTCCCGGCGCAAATCTCCTTCGATCTGATACTTTGCCACTTCGGCCCTCAATACCTCGGCTTGCTCTTCACTCAGATCGCGAACCTTGATCGTGCGTTCCACACCGGTGACATCACAAATTCTTTGCGCACTGGGACGGCCAATCCCGTAAATCGCTGTCAAGCCAATTTCAATATGCTTGTCAGCCGGTAAGTTTATGCCTGCGATACGCGCCATGTTTTTATACTTTAGACCTAATATTCAATGTGAAACAATCAGATAGAACCCGCAATCCGACTCGTCCAAAAGGCAGGCGATTCTATCAAATATGCCAGTTTCTATCAACACGAATGTAAATTCTCGATTGCCTTATCCCTGTTTTTGCTTGTGCCGTGGATCCCGGCAAATCACGCGGACAACGCCATTTCTGCGAATGACCTTGCAATTACGGCATATCTTCTTGACCGATGCTCTAACTTTCATCTTCGACCTCCGATTAAGACTAGGGCTAACGCACACCCTGTGGACGCTGAAACGGTGATTTCTTCATGATGCTTTCATACTGTCTTGACATCAGATACGACTGTACCTGGGCAATCAAATCCATCGTGACCACCACGATAATCAATAGCGACGTGCCGCCAAAATAAAACGGCACGCTGTATTGCACAATCAGGAATTCCGGAATTAGGCACACAAAGGTAATGTAGATGGCGCCAATCATGGTCAACCGCGATACAACGCTGTCGATGTACTTGGCACTCTGCGCTCCGGGCCGAATTCCGGGAATGAATGCTCCTGACTTCTTAAGATTGTCGGCAATGTCGGCCGGGTTGAATACCAGTGCAGTATAGAAAAAACAAAAGAAGATAATCATGCCTCCATACAGAAAGGTATAAATCGGTTCACCCGGCTGAAGCTTGGTCGCAATATCCGTCATCCAGCCCATGCTATCCGACTGGCCAAACCAGCTGCCCAGACTGGCAGGGAATAAAATCAGGCTGGAAGCAAAAATTGGAGGAATAACGCCCGCCATGTTGAGCTTGAATGGCAGGTGGGATGATTGTCCAGCAATCATCTTTCTGCCCTGCTGTCGTTTTGCATAGTTGACGGTGATTCGCCGCTGGCCGCGTTCCACGAAAACCACAAAGTAAGTTACCGCCAAAGCGCCGACGAACAGCATCAGAACCAGTCCTCCGGACAGGGCTCCGGTTCGAGCCAGCTCGAGGGTACCGGCAACTGCAGAAGGAAGACCGGCCACAATAGAGGCAAATATGATCAGGGAAATGCCGTTGCCGAGACCACGTTCGCTAACCTGTTCGCCAAGCCATACCAGAAACATCGTGCCAGCGCACAATGTGGCAGCTGCAATAATCTTGAAGCCAATCCCCGGAATCAGGATAACCGGAGAACCTGCAACCTGCTGGCTCTCGATGGCTACTGAAATGCCAATGCCCTGAAATAGCGCCAGCACTACCGTAAAGTAGCGAGTGTACTGGGTGATTTTTCGCCGCCCTGCTTCTCCCTCCTTGTTCAACTGCTCCAGTGAAGGAATGACTGCCTTCATCATTTGCATGATGATGGATGCAGAGATATAGGGCATTACCCCCAGGGCAAATATCGAAAGACGACTCAGGGCGCCTCCGGAAAACATGTTGAAGATATCGATAATTGATCCGCGGGTCTGCTCAAACAAGGCAGCCACTGCCGCAGGGTCAACCCCTGGCACGGGCACGTGCGTACCCAGACGAAACACCACCAGTGCTCCGAGCATGAACAGGATTCGCTGCTTCAAATCAGACAAGCTGCCAAACATGCCCGAACCCGGGATATTTTTCCTGTCTGTCTTTGCCTTGGCCATCCTTCTTTACCCTAGTCTGCCCCGGTCAATTCAACCTTGCCGCCCGCTTCGACAATCGCTGCTTCAGCGCCTTTGGTGAGCGGGATGCCAACCACGGTCACAGACCGGCCGATCTGACCACTCAAAATGACCTTGGCACTGGTGACATTGTGTCCGATCACTTTGGCCTTTTTCAAAGAGTCAAGGTCAATCACTTCGCCTTCCGTCTTGTTCAATTCGCCAAGACGAACCTCCGCATGACGCACATTTGCCCGTGACCGAAAACCGCGTTTGGGCAGGCGCCGCTGAAGCGGCATTTGACCGCCTTCAAAACCGACCTTGTGAAATCCGCCCGAACGCGATTTCTGGCCCTTGTGCCCGCGACCGGACGTTTTACCGGTTCCGGATCCAGGACCGAGACCGACACGCTTTCGGTCTTTTCTGGCACCGGATCCCGGCTTGATGTGGTTAAGCTTCAAGGTTGTCATGTTGATTAATCCGTACCCAAAATCTGCATCAGTGAATCATCGACAAGTTGATCAATATTTGCGTCCGGCTTATTCCGTCTCACAATGCAGCATGTAGCCAATCTTGTTGACCATGCCGCGATTCTCTGGTGTATCTAGCACCTCGACAGTCTGATGCATCCGACGCAAGCCCAAACCTCTTGCACATGCCTGATGTCTTTTAATACGCCCATGCATGCTTCGAACCAGCGTTACTTTTAGCATTTTCTGCTTGTTATTGGCCATCGGCCCTGCCCTGATTGTGTATTGGATAAGCTATTCTTATGGTCAAGCTTGCGAATTCCCTTCATGTATCTCGAACAGGTCCTTGACCTTCTTGCCCCGTTTCGCCGCAATATGCTTCTTGCTCCTGAGCCGACTGAGTCCGTCAATGGTCGCTCTCGAGACATTGATGGGATTGGTCGTTCCAATCACCTTGGTCAATATATTCTCGATCCCTGCCGCCTCAAGGACTGCGCGCATCGTACCACCCGCAATAATCCCGGTACCGTCTGCTGCAGGACGCATGATTACCTTGGCTGCACCGTGGCGACCGATGATCGGATACTGGATGGTTTTGCCGTTCATGCTTACCCGGAACATGTTGCGTTTTGCATCTTCCATTGCTTTTTGGACAGCAACTGGAACTTCACGAGCCTTGCCGCGCCCAATTCCGACTCGGCCATCGCCATCGCCCACGACAGTCAGTGCCGAAAATCCGAAAATCCGCCCCCCCTTAACGACCTTGGCTACACGCCGGACGTTAATGAGCTGCTCCTTGAAGTTATCCTGCGAGGGTGCATCCCTCTCTTTCGATCTAGCCATGTCTAATCATCTTGATGTTAAAAAGCAAGCCCGTTTTCCCGTGCAGCATCAGCAAATGCGCGAACCCGACCATGGTAACGGTAGCCTGATCGATCAAATGCAACAGTCTTTACACCGGCAGACTGTGCGTTTTTGGCAATCAAGGAGCCAACTGCCTGAGCCGCTTCGCGATTCCCGCTGTATTTGACGGACTCGCGAATCAATGGGTCCAGCGTCGAAGCCGATGCCAGCACCCTTTCACCCGTCTCATCATAAACCTGAGCATAAAAATGCCGCGAGGTTCGAAATACCGACAAGCGCATTGCATTGTGCAGAGCAATCTTGTAGCGCGACCGCTTGGCACGTTTCAATCTCGCCTGATTCTTGTTCGCCATATCTCTAAATCTCCAACTGCCGATATCCAGTGCCTACTTCTTCTTGGCCTGTTTTCGTACGATATACTCGTCAGCATACCGAACTCCCTTGCCCTTGTAGGGTTCGGGTGGACGGAATGCCCTGATTTCAGCGGCTACTTGTCCCACGACCTGCTTGTCTATGCCGCTGACGATAATTTCAGTTTGACTGGGTGTATTGGCTTCAACCCCGTCTGGAAGTGCATAGGTAACGGGATGAGAATAACCCAGATTCAGGTTCAGGTTTCGTCCTTGAGCCTGAGCCCGATAGCCTACGCCGGTTATCAGCAGGCGCTTGCTGAATCCCGATGAAACGCCAGTAATCAGGTTGTCCAGCAGAGCTCTGGTGGTTCCCCACATCGACCGCAATTGCTTATCGACCTCGGAATCGCCGGCATTGATCTCGACCGTCAGGTCTGCATTGTTTTTGCGGATGGCTATGCCGGGGAACAATTTGAACCCCGATTCGCCTTTTGGCCCCTTGGCCACTACTTGCCCGTTCGAAATATCAACGGATACCCCGGACGGGACACTGACCGGTACTTTCGCTATTCGTGACATGGGAATCTTCTCAACTCTGAATTGCCGGGTAATGCGTTCGCAAATCCCATCAAAATACCGTACACACAACTTCACCGCCGACCCCGGCCTGACGTGCCTGCTTGTCAGTCATAAGGCCTTTTGAGGTGGATATCAGTGCCACGCCCAGTCCGTTTTTAACCAGGGGTATCTGGTCGCAAGATACATAGACCCGGCAGCTTGGCAAGCTCACGCGCTTGATCTCTTCAATCACGGGTTCTCCGCGATAGTATTTCAACTGGATGTCCAGATTTCGCTTTGCACCTTCACCTTCCAGACTGTACCCGCTGATATAGCCCTCGTCCAGAAGGACCTTGGCTATTGCAGTTTTGCCTTTTGATGCGGGAATGGATACCGATTCCCTTGAAGACCGAAACGCGTTTCGGATACGAGTCAACATATCAGCTATGGGATCAGACATACTCATATTTCATACTCCGGTTCATCGACTGACTTACCAGCTGGACTTGACTACGCCAGGGGCTTCACCACGCATGATGACCTCCCTGAGCTTGTTCCGGCCGAGCCCAAACTTTCGGTAATACCCTCTTGACCTTCCGGTAAGAGCACAACGATTTCTGACGCGGGAGGAACTTGCGTCTCGCGGAAATTTCTGTAGATCAAGCATGGCCTGAAACCGCTCTTCCACGCTTAGTTCCGCATTGGTCACTCTAGACTTGACCTCGTTCCGTTTATCCGCACAGGCTTCAACCAGCTTGCGCCGTTTTTCCTCGCGTGCAATCATTGATTTTTTGGCCATGGAAATTTCCTACCGTTAATTCTTCAATGGAAAATTGAAAGCCCTGAGCAATGACTCTGCTTCATGATCACTGCTCGCCGAAGTAGTGATGCAGACGTCCAGACCCCGCAAGGCGTCAATGTTGTCGTAGTCGACTTCAGGGAATACGATTTGCTCCTTGATTCCAAATGAGTAGTTTCCCCGGCCATCAAATGACCTATCCGGCAATCCCCGAAAATCGCGGACCCGGGGAATGGCGACCGAGATCAGGCGATCCAGAAATTCATACATTCGGTCCCTGCGCAGAGTTACCTTGGCGCCAATTGGCCAGCCAGTGCGTATCTTGAAGTTCGCCTCTGAACGTTTGGCCTTGGTAAGCACAGGCTTCTGTCCCGAGATTTTTTCCAGATCAGACAAAGCGCTCTGCAATACATTTTTATTGGCGACAGCTTCACCAAGTCCCATATTCAAGGTGATCTTGGTAATCCGGGGAACCTGCATCATGCTCGCATACGAGAATTCTTTCTGCAGACCCGGAAGAATTTCTGCCTGGTATTTTTCTTTCAGTCTAGGCATGCTCATGTACCGGATATTGATCAGCCAATGTCAACCACTTCCTGACTGGATTTGAAGAACCGGACTTTTCTGCCGTCTTCAAGCGTTCTGAAACCAACGCGATCCGCTTTTTTGGTGGTTGGATTGTAAAGAGCCAGATTGGACAGGTGAATTGGCGCTTCCTGTTGGACAATTCCGCCTTTTTCATTTTTATTCGGGTTGCCTTTCTTGTGTTTCTTGACCAGATTTACATCATTAACGTAGGCGCGACCGTCTTCGGTCAAACGGAGCACCTGACCTCGCTTGCCCTTGTATCGCCCCGAAATCACGATCACGTCATCGCCTTTGATTATTCTTTTCATCTGAATATCCAGTCACATTAACGGCCGGGTTCCGGTTACAGGACTTCCGGGGCCAGAGAAATGATTCTCATGAATTTTTCCGAACGCAGCTCGCGAGTAACCGGGCCAAAAATACGAGTGCCAATCGGCTGATGAGCGTTATTCAGCAACACCGCAGAATTCCGGTCAAAGCGAATCAGGGAACCATCGGGACGTCGCACGCCGCTTTTCGTTCTGACGATAACCGCATCATAGACATCGCCTTTTTTTACCCGGCTGTTCGGCATGGCCTCCTTGATGGTAATCTTGATGATGTCACCAATTCTGGCATAACGGCGTTTCGACCCGCCCAGAACCTTGATGCACATCACTTTCCGGGCACCGCTATTGTCGGCAACCGAAAGCATGCTTTGCATCTGAATCATAACTTACGCCCTCAACCTCTATTGAACATGTGATACCACTTTAACCAGACGCCAGCATTTGGTCCTGGAGATCGGGCGGCAGGATTCGATACTGACAACATCGCCCACTGTCGACTCATTGTTTTCGTCATGCGCATGAAGCTTGTTCGAGCGTTTGATGTATTTCTTGTACAGCGGATGCTTGACCTTGCGCTCAACCCGCACAACAATGCTCTTGTGACCCGACTTGCTGACCACATTTCCACGAATTTGGCGTTTGGCATAAACTTCATTGGCCGTATCGGCCGATGCCGGCGCATGCCTGTCTGGTCCCGAATCCGCAGAATCGGGTACAGATACAGATTCCGCCTTGGCCGGCTTGGTTTCCGTGCCTTCGGGTCTGGCATCTGCTTCGACTGGCTCCATCTCTTCCCCAGCTATTGTCTCGGCGGCGTCTTCGGCAGCCTGCTCCGCTGGTTCCTCGGTATCGGGCAAACTCGGTTTTTCCGCTGATGCCGACTCACTTTCAGAATCTTCCGAGAGCATCTCTTCAATCCGCAGGCTTAGGACAGCGGCTGCTTCCGCCGAGAACTTCAACTGTCCGGACGGAGTGGCCTTGCCTTCATCCTCCTGAATGGCACGAACATGCTTGCGAAGGATACGAGACGCGGATTCGGGAGAACGATCAGGCAATAATGCTTCACACAAGTCCAGAATCTTGTATTGCCGTTCGGCATCAAGATACCCAAACCGCTCGCGGGCTTGCTGGATGGATGCCTCGTCGAACTTGGCAACCGGTGTTTTTGATTCTTCATTCATTGGATTTCCTGACTCTGCTGTCCCGCTTTTTCATTCAAGACGGTCTTTATTCGGGCAATGTCTTTTCTGACCTTGGAGAATTCCGCAATGTCCGCGAGCTGGTCGGTACTTAGCTGAAAACGCAAATTGAACTGCTTCTTTCGAAGACCGATCAAGTCGGACTTGAGTTCCTCAACGCTCCTGGCTCTGAGTTCTGATGCCTTCATTAGCCTACCTGCCGTTTTGCGAAATTCGTTTGCACGGGCAACTTGGCACTGGCGCGTCGAAAAGCCTCACGGGCCAGATCTTCATTGACCCCCTCGATTTCATACAGCATCGTACCGGGCTGTACCAATGCCACCCAGAATTCAGGATTGCCTTTCCCCTTGCCCATGCGCACTTCGAGCGGCTTCTTTGAAATGGGCTTGTCAGGGAAAATTCGGATCCATAGTCGACCGCCCCTTTTCACATGGCGGGTAATGGCTCGACGTCCCGCTTCGATTTGCCGTGCCGTCAGCCTTCCCCGAGTATTTGACTGCAAGCCGAATTCACCGAAACTCACTCGATTGCCGCGAGTAGCCAAGCCCCGGTTTCGACCCTTGTGCTGCTTTCTGAATTTGGTTCTTTTGGGTTGAAGCATTGCTGTCAGGCTCCCGGAGCTGCCGCGGTTTCTGCCGCATCGGGCTTGACCGGGTCTTCCTCGAAAATTTCACCCTTGAAGATCCATACCTTGACGCCAAGAATTCCGTAGGTCGTCAGTGCCTCATGAAATCCATAGTCAATGTCGGCACGTAACGTATGCAGCGGTACACGGCCTTCCCGGTACCATTCGCTCCTGGCGATTTCAGCGCCGTTCAGCCTGCCTGATATCATGATCTTGACGCCTTCGGCACCTAGTCTCATGGCATTTTGCACCGCCCGCTTCATGGCGCGGCGAAACAGGATTCGTTTTACCAGCTGCTGGCAAATGCTTTCAGCAACAAGCTTGGCATCCAGCTCTGGCTTGCGTATTTCCTCAACGGCAATCTGGACAGGACCGCCGTTGATTTGATTCAGCTGATGCCTTAGCCGTTCAATGTCTTCGCCCTTTTTCCCGATGACAATTCCCGGACGTGCCGTGTAAATCGTCACGTTCAGGTTCTGGGCCGGCCTTTCGATAGTAATACGGCTGACCGCAGCATTGGCATTTGCCAGCTTGCGGTTCAGAAAATCCCGAATCTTGAGGTCGCTGGCAAGGGTTGACGCATAGTTGCGCTTGGTGGCAAACCATTTGACATTCCAGTCCTTGACTATCCCAAGACGAAATCCGGTAGGCTGTACTTTCTGACCCATGTTCTTGTCCGATAATTCAGTTAAACGCGCCTATTACGATGCGGATTCGGGTCGTCGCTGACCGAAACCGTGATATGGCAGTTTCGCTTGAAGATGCGTGTTCCACGCCCCTTGGCCCGGGCACGAAAGCGCTTGATGGTCGGCGCCTCGTCCACCATGATCTGGCTGACCCACAGTTCATCGATATCCGCATTATTGTTGTGTTCAGCATTGGCAATTGCCGACTCCAGAGTCTTGCGTACAGGCAGGGCCGCTTTCCGGTTGCTGTATTTCAATAGATCTATGGCCCTCTCGATCGGGAGAGTTCTTACCTGATCGGCGAGCAGCCGGGCTTTCTGTGGCGAAAGCCTGACATATTTGGCAACGGCGCTGACTTGCATCTTATCTTTACCCTTTGAAAAGCCGGGTGAACCCTTCTTCCAGCTGCTTATTTGGTTTTCTTGTTCGCAATATGACCGCGAAAAGTACGCGTCGGCGCGAACTCTCCCAGCTTGTGTCCCACCATATTCTCGGTAATCAGAATTGGCACATGCTGACGACCGTTGTGCACGGCAATGGTCAAGCCTACAAATTCAGGCATAACCATGGAGCGCCTTGACCAGGTCTTGATGGGGCGTCGTGAATTTTCCGAGCGGGCCCGTTCGACATGCGACCACAGGTGATGATCGACAAATGGCCCCTTTTTAATGGATCGTGGCATATTTATTTCTTCCGTCTACGAATGATCATGGACGACGAGGCTTTTTTGGAGCGCGTGCGGTACCCTTTGGTTGGGACGCCCCATGGTGATACGGGATGACGTCCGCCCGAGGTACGGCCTTCACCGCCGCCATGCGGGTGATCAACCGGATTCATGGCAACCCCGCGAACCGTGGGCCGAACGCCCCTCCAGCGCTTGGCGCCTGCCTTGCCCAGTTTTTGCAGGCTGTTCTCGGAGTTTCCAACCTGGCCGATGGTTGCACGGCAGTCCAGATGTGCTCTTCGCACCTCGCCTGAACGCAAGCGCAGCTGTGCATAGGCGCCCTCCTTTCCAAGCAACTGTGCATACGAACCGGCTGAACGCGCGAGCTGAGCCCCCTTGCCGGGCTTCATTTCGACGCAATGAATGAGAGTTCCATCCGGAATATTTCGGATCGGCATTGCATTGCCAACACTGTATCCACTTCGAGGGCCAGACATGACGATATCTCCCGGGTTGAGGCCACGCGGAGCAATAATGTATCGATACTCGCCGTCTCTGTAGGAGAGCAATGCGATGTGTGCGCTTCGGTTTGGATCATATTCCAGTCTTTTCACGATTGCCGGCACGCCATCCTTGTTCCGCTTGAAATCAATTAACCGGTATTTTCTCTTGTGTCCGCCGCCTCTGTGCCGCACAGTTATCCGGCCGCTGTTGTTTCGACCGCTTATCGCCGTTTTGGGTTCGACAAGCGTACGGTGCGGGCCTCCTTGGTGCAGGTCAGGATTGACCGCCTTGACCATGCCGCGACGGCCCGGGCTTGTTGGATTTTGTTTTACTAGCACCATTTCTACTTTATCCCAAATCGGCAGTGATTCCGATCAGACCTCTATGTTGTGGAAATCAAAATCCTGACCGGGTTCCAGACAGACATAAGCCTTCTTCCAGTCGTTTTGCCTGCCCTTGATACGGCCAAAGCCCTTGGTCTTGCCGCGGACGTTGGCAATCTGAACCCTCTTCACTTTCAAGTTGAACAGAGCCTCTACGGCAGTCCTGACCTCAGTCTTGTTGGCATCGGGGAGGACCTTCAACACCATTTGGCTTTTTTCCCCCGCATCCGTTGATTTTTCGGAAATCAAAGGCTCCAGAATTACTTGGTAAAGTCGTTCCTGATTCATCTTCACTAGCCAGCTACTGCAGTACTTTATCGATGGCCTTGATGGCATCGGCGGTCATGACCACTTTTTCATGTGAAATCAGACTGACCGGGCTCAGGCTTTGCGAATTACTGACAAGTACATTTGGCAGATTGCGCGAAGACAATTCCACATTACGGTCTGCTTCAGACAGCACGATCAGACATCTCGGCGCGTCAATGGGCTTTAGAACGTCATTTAATGCCTTGGTTTTCGGCTCGTCCATGGTCAGCCCGGGAATCACGATCAAGCGATCCTGACGATTCAGCTCGGAGAGAATTGAACGCATGGCGGCACGGTACATTTTCCGGTTGACCTTATGCGAGAAATCACGCGTTGAAGCCGGAAATGCCCTGCCGCCTCCGCGGAACAATGGACTTCGCAGGGTTCCGGCACGAGCCCTGCCCGTACCCTTCTGTCGCCAGGGCTTGGAACCGCCGCCCCGAACCGCCGAGCGGTTTTTCTGGGCACGCGTTCCCTGACGTCCTCCTGCCTGATATGCGACCACCGCCTGATGCACCAGAGCCTCATTGAATTCAACGCCAAACGCACGATCAGAAACCGAAATTGTTTTCGGACTGGCCTCGGCATCCTCGGTCACTGAAATAACGGGCAGTTTAATTGGCATTCTTTTCACCCTCAGAATTTTCCGGGTTTTCAAGCTCTTCGGTCTTTGCGGATGATTCCGCTTCCGCTGATTCAGGAGCCTGTGCCGCCTCCATATCGTCAGCCGCAACAGGTTCTGAAGCCTCTGCCACAGCATGCTCCGCGACTTCGGTATCGTCCTTGTTCTGAGCCTCTCCCGTTTCATCAGCCTGGCGGGTTTCCTGATCTTCGCCTTCAGTGGCTATGGGCACCCCTGCCTCGACTGGCTCGGAAGGATCCGCCATATCCGCAGCATCTGGCGTTTCCGGAAAATCAGGCATTTCCGAAATGCGGGTCAAAATATCCATTTTCTCGCTGCTCTTGACGGCTGGCCTGACAATGACGTCAGCTCCCTTGGATCCAGGAACGGATCCGGAAATCAACACGATATTCCGCTCGCCATCCACCTTTACTATATCCAGATTTTGTTGAACGACGTTCTGATCACCCTGATGGCCTGCCATTTTTTTGCCTTTGAAGACTCGACCCGGATCCTGTGCGTTACCAATCGATCCCGCTAGCCGATGTGCCTTCGAGTTGCCGTGTGAAGCACGGCCCCCGCCAAATCCATAGCGTTTCATGACTCCGCTGAAACCCTTGCCGATCGAACGACCGCTGACGTCGACTTTCATCCCTTCCTTCAAAAGGCCAACAGTCAGTTCATGACCCGCTGCAATTTCAGGCTCCCGATCCAGATGAAATTCCCAGACTCCACGGCCCGGTTCCACCGCGGCTTTGGCAAAATGTCCTTTCATGGGCTTGCTGACTCGATTCGGCCGACGTTCTCCAGTGGTAACCTGGATCCCGTCGTAACCGTCGATATTCCTGGTCCGCACCTGAGTCACCCTGTTTGGCAATATTTCGACAATGGTCACCGGAATGGAATTGCCTTCAGGCGTAAAAACCCGGCTCATTCCTATTTTCCTGCCTACAAGACCCGCTGACATGACTCGTTTCCCTTTTATCCCGCTCAATTCAGCTTGATCTCAACATCAACACCTGCGGCGAGATCCAGTTTCATCAATGCATCCACCGTCTTTTCCGTCGGCTGCACAATTTCCAGAATCCGCTTGTGGGTCCTGATCTCGAACTGGTCGCGCGCTTTCTTGTCGACATGCGGCGATCTAAGCAGCGTATATTTCTCAATCTTGGTTGGCAGAGGAATCGGGCCCATTACCAGGGCGCCGGTTCTTCGAGCGGTATCCACGATCTCAAACGCAGAGCGATCGATCGATTTATGATCGAAAGCCTTGAGGCTAATTCGAATTTTCTGACTTTCAACCATCACTCTCTACCCATGCCAGTCAAGCACTCAAGGCCTACTTGAGAATTTTCGTGACCACGCCGGCGCCGACGGTGCGGCCGCCCTCGCGGATCGCGAAGCGAAGGCCCTCCTCCATGGCAATCGGCGCAATCAGCTCCGCCACCATGTGCACATTGTCCCCCGGCATCACCATCTCAACCCCCTCCGGCAGGTCGCAGGCGCCAGTCACGTCCGTGGTCCGAAAGTAGAACTGCGGACGGTAGCCCTGGAAAAACGGCGTGTGGCGACCGCCCTCCTCCTTCGACAGAATGTACACCTCCGCCTCGAAACGCGTGTGCGGCGTGATCGAGCCAGGACGCGACAGCACCTGGCCACGCTCCACCTCGTCGCGCTTGGTGCCCCGCAGCAGCACCCCCACATTGTCACCCGCCTGACCCTCGTCCAGCAGCTTGCGGAACATCTCCACGCCCGTGCACGTGGTCACGCCCGTGTCCCGAATGCCCACAACCTCAATCTCCTGGCCCACCCGGATCACCCCGCGCTCGATCCGGCCCGTCACCACCGTGCCCCGGCCCGAAATCGTGAACACGTCCTCCACCGGCATCAGGAAGTCACCGTCCACGCTGCGCTCCGGCTCCGGAATGTAACTGTCCAAAGCCTCCGCCAGCCGCTCGATCGAACCCTCGCCCAGCTCCGAACCGTCACCCTCCAGCGCCTTCAGCGCACTGCCCACGACGACCGGCGTGTCGTCGCCCGGAAACTCGTACGCATCCAGCAGCTCGCGAATCTCCATCTCCACCAGCTCCAGCAGCTCCCCGTCATCCACCATGTCCGCCTTGTTCAAGTACACCACAATGTGCGGAACCCCCACCTGACGCGCCAGCAGAATGTGCTCGCGGGTCTGCGGCATCGGACCGTCCGCCGCCGAACACACCAGGATCGCACCGTCCATCTGCGCCGCACCCGTGATCATGTTCTTCACGTAGTCCGCATGACCCGGACAGTCCACGTGCGCATAGTGACGGCCCGCCGTCTCGTACTCGACATGCGCCGTGGCTATGGTGATCCCCCGCTCGCGCTCCTCCGGCGCATTGTCAATCTCGTCAAACGCCTTGGCCTCGGTGCCGCCGTGACGCTCCGACAGCACCCGCGTCATCGCCGCCGTCAAGGTCGTCTTGCCATGATCCACATGACCTATCGTGCCCACGTTCACGTGCGGCTTGGTCCGCTCAAACTTCTCTTTCGCCATGCTATGGATTTCCCCTTTAACTTTTAATTCTGTCAAATAACCGGCCGATTCAAACTCTAAATCGGCAAGAGCCAACTAAACAATCTCTGCGTCTCGCAATATGCGCCATTCAAAACTGGAGCCCACAACCGGACTTGAACCGGTGACCTCTTCCTTACCAAGGAAGT